>CAMVHR010000042.1 GCA_947167345.1 uncultured Treponema sp. | reverse complement strand
AATTTTATGATATAAGATAACCTCCTTTTTTTCAACATTGCAATGTAAGATTTTTATGGTAATGAGTTTTGTATGAATCAACTGTTGTAGATGTGCCGTGGATTATGGACGTGTTGTTTTCTCCACATGCGTGGAGGTGTTTCTGTGCCCGTTTCAGTCTTTTACTAAAATAAGAGGTTCATAGTTTATTATCTCATTTGTATGCAAATTCTGCAAGCAATTTCTATCAAACAGTATAAAAAATTAACTTTTTAACTATTGACAATACGTAATAATACGTATATATTATAATCGCGGTAAGTTCAACAGGTCAGATAGTGCCGATTCCACGCCATGCAGGGGACGTGCCGACGGGTACGGCTCAAAAAATCCTGAAACAAGGTAATTTGAAATAGGATTTTGCGGTGGGCAGAAATGCCCGCCTTTTTTATGGAGGTTGTTATGAAATATGTTTATCCTGCTGTTTTTGAAGATGATGACGGGAAAATTGGAGTTTCTGTTCCAGATGTAGAAGGCTGTTACACTTTCGGGGACGACATGGCAGATGCTATCTACATGGTACAGGATGCGCTGGCCATGATGCTGGCACATTACGAGGATAACGGAACTGAAATTCCGAAAGCTAGCGACATAAAGACTATAAAGTCTGAGGGTGTCGTTTCGTATGTAATGGCTGACACTATGGCATGGAGAAAAGCAAACGATTCCAAAGCCGTAAAGAAAACGCTTTCAATTCCATCATGGCTCAACAGCATGGCAGAAGCTGCATCTATTAATTTTTCGCAAGCCCTTCAGGAATCACTTTGCAGCAAACTGGGGGTATCCCTGCAATAAGAAAACAGACGCCCGCAGATTTTTGCCCCGCAGGGCTTCCAAAAAGCCAAACTGTGCTATAATTTTTCTGAAAGTGCATTTTCTTAAATTAAGCATTAAAAATTGTGTACGGTCAAAATGCGGTTAAAGTCTGTAAATTGTTGTAATATATGAGCGTGCAAGTTCAAGTCTTGTTCCGGGCATGATTACAGACCGCTTTTTCAGCGGTCTTTTTTATTTGTCTTTTGTTCAATTCTTAGAATTGTAAATCTTTATAATACAATATTTTACAATAACTCTGCTTTCTGATTACTGCCTGAATGGCGGTTATTTTCATTTTGGAAACTGTCACTATTTTTAACTGGTTTTAACTGTTTTTTCAAGAAAAATGCGGTCATGGGAACCTGCACTTTCAAGGGGCATCAGATATGGGTATTAAAATCAGGATCAGGCGCGTCATTGTGCATCTTGTCACAACTTGCGGCGGTATTAGAACAGAAGAGTCTACAGGCTTACACATTTCGGAAAATCCAGAACAAAACAAAGAAGTTATGAAACTGGCTGAACTTTTACGCAGCAAAAAAGAACTTCTTTTGATCCAGGGGCAAAACGGCATGACTCCGCCAGAGTCGAAGCTTTCACTGTATGAGTACGTCGAAAAACAAAGCCGTTTAAAAAGAGAGTCCATTATATACAAATGTCTCCCCTATCTTGACAGATTCGGAGGCAGACACATAAGGCTTATAGACATAACTCCAGGATGGTTTGAAGATTTTCTGGAGCGTATAAAAAAAGATTCGGGGTTAAAATCTGCACATACTCAAGAAAAGTATTGCTGTTTAGTCCGCCAATGCTTAAAAAAAAGCCGTGCGTGACGGGCTTATTACCCGTGATCCATCAAGTGGGATTCGCCATATTCCAGTGCCTGACAGTAAGAAAGAATTTCTATCTTTGGATGAAGTACGTAAAATGGCGGTTACTCCATATATTAGAAGCGGTTCAATGCCTCAGTCTTTACAGTTGGAAATAAGAAAAGTTTTTTTGTTCGGTTGTTGTACAGGTTTCAGAATTTCAGATCTAATACAGTTAAAATGGGATGATATAGATTTTAAACGAATGGAAATAATTAAGGTTTTCTCCACGTGCGTGGAGGTGTTTCTTATCTTTGGAATTTTCTACTGGAGGGATTTGATATCGGGATAATAAATCTTGTTTACAATATGTCTCGTTGCTTACTAAAATAAATCTTCTTGATTAAGAAAAAAATCTATTTATTGCAACTGCGATCGTGTTTGAAAACATTTGCGGACGGTGTGTATATTAAATACGGACGGTACGCAAGTCAAATACGGTCGATGTTCGGGGCAAATACGGACGGTACACAAGTCAAATACGACCGCAAACAAATCGGTTTCAGACAAGCCAGCAGAATTTGAGTATAGTCAAAAATTAAGGTATAATTTAAATTATCCTTGGAACAGATATTTCAATTTCTAGAAATGAAGTCCCTGATTTTGTCATTAATTGATTTATAAAATAGGAAAAAGGTTATGAAATTAAAAAGAAGTGTGCATGAAAAAATATTTTGTGGGTGTATAATATTTTTGATAATCATAATATCTTTTTCCTGCTATTGTAAGAAGCCTAAAGCAGAACCTTCTGTTACTTATGAAAATAATGAAATATTATACCCTCTGCGTCTAAACAGAAAATATGGATATATAGATTATAAAGGAAATTTAAAAATCCCTTTTGTATATTCTACGGCATCTAAATTCTCTGATGAAACCGCGGCTGTTTCATATGGAAGGAGAATATTTTTTAATTGATAAGAATAATTCAATAATAAAGAAACTTTCAGAATCTGAATTGCAAGATTTTGATTTTAATCATTATGATTCGACAGAGTTTTTCGATCTTCCAGAAATAAGTCTGAAAGAGGACTTTGCTTTCGATTTGGGGACTTATATGGGAGAAAACTTTTTTAGAATACATACCAAAGAAGTTGATTATTCTACAGGTGTAATAGATATTTACGGAAATATCGTCCTTCAACCAATTTTTGTCGATGTCGGAGATTTTAGCAATGGGATGGCTCCATTTAAAAATACTCAATCTGGTATTAGCGGATACCTTAGAAAAGATGGAAAAATATTTTATGCAGATGATTATATTGACAAATAGACTGAACGTATATTTATGCAGAATATGTTTTTGAAAATTCCGAACAATAATCCTTGTTTAGTGGGGATATATAAAAGCAAATGATGGCAGTCTCATAAAGGTGAGAATTAACTTTTCGAACGTAAAGGAGTATTTTGAGCCATGAAAAAATGGATTTTTTTATTGTTAGTCATCTTGTTTCAAACACAGGCCTTATTTGCCTGTAATTACCCGTTTGAGGGTATTGAATTTATTAATATCGCGGATTTTACTTTTTCATTTAAGAATGGACAATTTGAAGAATCTAGATGGAATGAATATGGGGAATGTATAAAACAGAGTTATCCGTATGTGCTCAAAACAGAAGGTGCTTACTTAGTTGCCTATATAACAAAAAATGGTGCCAGAAATAAAATCTATATATTTAATGCAGATAAAAACCATATAATTCTTTATGATTCAGGTTCTAAGAAAGTTATACTTGGAACAGAAAAAAAGGTCATAGGGATGAACCATGGATTTATTCCGTATTGAATCCTCAAACAACATCTTCATTAACAGAGACTTTAAGAGGTGAGAAAATAACCTATCCTGCTGAAAATTTAAATATAGAAAATCTTGCATTATCTTGGGTTGAAGGTGTAGACGGATTTGGAAAAGGCGAAGTGATTTCCTTCAAAAATCGCATAGACGGTTCAAGAAGAATTTACATTATAAACGGTTTTTTTTCTCCAGACAAACCTTCATTGTTTTACGAAAACAACAGAATAAAAGATTTGACAGTCAGATGCTATAAAGATAATGAAGTTGTAGCAATTGTTCATAAAACTTTGAAAGATACTGGCAAAATGCAGGTTATTGAATTTTCTGAAAGATATGAGAAATTTGATTTTTTAATTGAAGATGTCTATCAGGGAAGAAAATATAATGACACAGCTCTAACAGGAATATTTCTGGATGCTTTAGATTGTTTTACAAAATAGTAAAATTCTAGAATTGTAAAAAATAATAAAGGCCGTATGTAGAAAAATGATAAAAAAGGAAGTAAAATAAGGGTATACTTTATAAAACCAATGGATTTAAATAGAGCATGCAGAATTTACATAAGAAAAATAAGGTTATATCCTCAAAAGGAGGCTAGCTCGCTGCAGCAAAAATAGCTGAGAATACGTGAAAAACGGCAGGTAGTCCGACATGCTGCCATTTGTACTACTATGCAGGGAATAATCCTGTCAGGTATGTTGATCCTGATGGAAATATTATTGTAAATTCCGATTCTGTTTTTATGCAAGACTCGAACAGTCCGTTGGCAGATAGCAAAGAATTAATAAGGGATGTGGGATGTACATTTACAGGCTATGTACGGATGGCCATTGCACTAGGAAAAAGTCTTGTGTAAATTGCAATTACTAATAAAGTATGTTAGAATATGAATTGGTGAAAATAGGAGTTTTCGGTGAGTTTTCAATCCGAAGCAGAATTAGAAAATTGGCTCATTAATGAATTGCAGCAGCAGTTTGGATACTCATATTATAAAAAAATTGAAGACAAAGAATCTCTTGAAGATAATTTTCGTACAAATCTTTATAACTTAAACAAAGAAGATCTGAATAATTCTCCATTTACAAACACAGAATTCGACCGCATTCTTACCTATCTAAAAGACAAATCCGTTTATCAGTCTGCAAAACAGCTTAGAGATAAATATGTTCTGGAACGTGAAGATGGCAGCAAAGTTCATATCAAGTTCCTGGATTATGATGATTATTCAAATAATAAAGTACAGGTTGCAAATCAAATAACAGTTATCAATAAATATGAAACAAGATTTGATGTAACTCTCTTAATAAATGGCCTTCCTCTAATCCAGCTGGAATTAAAGAAACGTGGAATTGCACTTGAAGATGCTTTTAATCAGACAGAACGATATCGCCGCCATGCATATACAGGTCTTTTTAAGTATATTCAGATTTTCATTATCACAAATGGAACTAATACAAAATATTATGCAAATAGTGATAGTACCTTCCTTCATTCCTCTGCTTTTTACTGGACCGATGAAGAAAATAAAAGAATTAATGATATAAAAGAATTTATTCCAGCATTTTTGAATCCAGACAGACTTTTTAAAATGCTGCATCTATACACAGTTCTTAATGATACAGAACGCTGCATGATGATTATGCGTCCATATCAGGTTTATGCTACAGAACTTCTGCTTGATAAAGCTCTTTCTTCTGATGATAACGGTTATGTCTGGCATACAACTGGGGCTGGAAAAACTCTAACTTGCTGGAAATGTGCGAAACTACTGATAACACATCCAGAAATCAAAAAAGTCTTTTTTCTTATAGACCGTAGAGACCTTGATACACAAACTACAGAAGACTTTAATGAATATGAAAAAAAAAGTGTAGACCAGACAGAAGATACAAAAGCTCTTACAGAACAGACAAAGGACAAAAATCGAAAACTCATAATTACAACTATTCAGAAAATGTCTCATGCCATAAATGATCCGAAATATAAATCAATTATGGAAGAGTATGCTAATGAAAAAGTTGTATTTCTGATTGATGAATGTCACCGCAGCCAGTTTGGAAAAATGCATAAAGATGTAAAAGGCTTTTTCAAAAAGGCTCAATATTTTGGATTTACAGGAACTCCAATTTTTAAGGAAAATGCAAAGAAAGAAGGTGAAATACAGTACATTACAGAGACTCTTTTTGGAAAACCTCTACATCAATATATGATAAAACAGGCAATTGCTGATGGAAATGTTCTTGGATTTAAAATTGAATACATGAAAACCATCGTTGCTAAAAATTCTGTGTATGAACAAAAATTAAATGAGAATGAAGCAGCCTCTTCTTCTACAGAGGTTTCTGCAATAGATACAGCAGAAGCATGGAATGACGAAAGACGTATTGAAGCAGTTTGCAAAAATATAATTCAAAATTTCAAAGCAAAAACTGTAAATAAAAACTACAATGCTATTCTTGCAACAAGCGGCGTAGAAAATCTTATAAAATATTACGACACCTTTAAGCGTTTGAACCCTGACTTTACCTTTGCTGCAGTTTTCACTTACGACGTAAATGAAGATGCAGAATCAAAAGAAGAAACAAGTCTGGATGCAATGGCAAGAATCATAGATGACTATAATGCAAAATTCGGTACATCATTTAAGACAGACACCTTTGCAGAATACAACGAAGATCTTTCTAAAAAGTTCAAGGCCAATAAAATCAATCTTTTAATTGTTGTCCGTATGTACCTTACCGGTTACAACAGCAAAATTTTGAATACACTCTATGTAGATAAAAACCTTGTTTATCAGGATTTATTGCAGTCTTATTCCAGAACAAACAGAACTGAAAAAGCAACAAAGAAATTTGGAAATATCGTTTGTTATCGCAACTTAAAATACAACACTGACCAGGCTTTAAAACTCTATTCTAATTCTGCAAGTACAGAAGGTATTGTTCAAAAGAGTTTTGAATACTATCTGGACCGTCTGCAAACCGCACTTGGTATGTTATGGCATGTCGCAGAAACTCCACAAGATGCTGCAAACCTCCAGAGTGAAACTGAACAGAAAAAGTTTATTCTTGCTTTCCGTGAAGTAATTCGTCTTATTACTACTCTCAAAACTTTTGAAGAATTCGAATTTGATGAAGCTCTTATAGGAATAAGTGAAGAAGATTTTGATAATTTTAAGAGCCAGTATCTGGATATTCATAAAAACTTAAGCAGAAGGGATACTGCAGAAAAGGCCAGCATCCTTGACGAAGTAGATTTTCAGATTGAACTTCTTGAAACAGATGTTATAAATGTCGATTACATTCTTACACTATTAAAGAATGTTGATATGTCAAATCCTCAGCAAAAAGAAAAGGATATAACAGAAATCTTTGATAAAATAAAGAAATCTGCAAATTCAACCTTACGCAAAAAATCAGATTTGATTATTGCCTTTATTCAAAGTCTGATTGATGGCTTAAAAATGCCGGAAGATCTAGAAGACCGCTTCAGAAACTTTGAGGAAAAAGCAAAGCAGGAAGAAATTACCAAATTTGCAAATGAACATGACCTTACATATAAAGAACTGAATGCTGTTTTTGAAGAATATGAATTCGACGGAATACTCAATAATGATTCAATCAAAAATCTTATTCATAAAGAAATGGGCTTTCTTGAACTTTCAAAAGTTGTAAAAGAAATCAAATTATTTATAATTGAAACTTCCGATAAGTATTCATTAGAAATGGCAGGATAAGGAATAGAAAAATGTCAGATAGCAATACGACTCACAGACAGGCTTGCCAGCGGGAAGAATTACACAAAAAGCTCTGGGAGATGGCAAACAGCCTCAGAAACAATATGGAGGGTTCTGAATTTAAGAACTACGTTCTGGGACTTTTATTCTACCGCTTCTTAAGTGAACACGAAGAATTACAGATAAAAGAACTCTTAAAAGATGACGGCATATCTTTTGCCGAAGCCTTTAAAAATGAAGACTACGTTCAGCCTATAACCGACTGGATGATTGAAGCCAACGGTTATTTTATTGAACCAAAATATTTATTCACCAGCTGCATTAATTTAATTGAACAGGAAAAATTTGATGTAGATTATCTGAACAAAGCAATCAACTCAATTACAGCTTCAACACTTGGCAAGAAATCAGAAAAGCTATTTGAAAATCTTTTTGATGATATGGACTTAACTTCCAGCAAACTTGGCCGCGATGTAAAAAGTCGTTCCATCTTAATTGCAAAAGTAATGAAGTCTATCGACACAATCGACTTTGAATTGGAAAATACAGAAATTGATGTACTTGGCGATGCCTACGAATACTTAATTGGAATGTACGCTGCAACAGCCGGTAAAAAAGCCGGGGAATTCTATACTCCACAATCTGTTTCAAAATTACTTTCTTTACTTGCAACAGACGGGCTTAAGCAGACAAAAGCAGTTTGCGACTGTGCCTGTGGTTCTGGCTCTCTTTTGCTCCAGGTTGGTAGATGCGTAAAAGTCGGTCACTATTACGGAAACGAATGTAATCCTACAACCTATAACCTTGCCCGCATGAATATGATTCTTCACAATATTCATTACGAACAGTTTGATATACGTCACACAGACACAATTACCGATGGTGGCGAAAACAGTTCTAGCTGGGAAGAAAAATATCGGGTGCAGGTTGCAAATCCTCCATATTCACAAAAATGGTCTGCCTCAGATAAATACATGAAAGACGACCGTTTTAGCCCATATGGAAAGCTTGCTCCAAAAAGTTATGAAGATATGGCATTCCTTGAACATATGATTTTCCATATGGCAGATGCAGACGCCAGAATTGCAGTACTTCTTCCTCATGGAGTTTTGTTCCGTGGTGGTGCAGAAGAAGCAATCAGAACTTATATAGTAAAGAATCTTAATTATCTTGATGCAGTAATTGGCCTTGCCCCAAACTGTTTTTATGGAACATCAATTCCGGTAAGTCTTCTGGTTCTAAAGAATGACCGCGGCCAGAACAAGGATAACATTCTTTTCATAGATGCTTCAAAAGAATATGAACCAGGAAAAAATCAAAACTCAATTACAGAAGAAAATGTCCAGAAAATCCTGAATGCTTATAAAAATCGTAAAGATATAGAAAAATTCTGCCATGTTGCAAGCATGAAAGAGATTGAAGAAAACGGCTACAATCTTAATATAACAAGATATGTAGATACCTTTGATGAAGAACCCGAACTTGATTTAGCAGAAATTGATAAAGAACTAAAAGAAGCCACCGCAGAAAGAGATTCTCTGATGAAAGAATTTGAAAAGTATGCAAAAGAACTTGGCATCTAGGAAGATTTTATGGCAGATAAAGAAATAGATATTCAGAATAAAGTTCAGCTTTTTAATGATAAAAAAATCCGTTCTGTGTGGGATTCCGAAGAAGAACAATGGTATTTTTCTGTTATAGATGTTATCGCAGTTTTAACAGATAGCGTGAATCCTCGTGACTATTGGTTCAAAATGAAAAAACGCGTTCATTCTGAAGACGGAATTGAACTGTCGACAATTTGTCGACAGTTGAAAATGCGCTCTCCAGATGGAAAAATGCGCGAAACTGATGCCGCAAATACAGAAGCCTTATTAAGAATTATTCAGTCTGTACCAAGCAAAAAAGCAGAACCTTTTAAGATGTGGCTTGCAAAAGTTGGAAGTGAAGCTCTTGATGAAGCTGTTGATCCGGAACTTTCAATAGACCGTGCAATTCAGAATTACAGAAACCTGGGCTACAGCGAAAACTGGATTAACCAGCGTATAAAATCAATTGAAGTTCGCAAAGCACTTACCGACGAATGGGATAAAGCCGGCGTAAAAAAAGGCAGAGAATATGCCGCATTAACAGATTTGATGTACCGAACCTGGGCTGATATGTCTGCAAAAGAGTATAAAGAATACAAAGGCCTAAAAAAAGAAAATCTTCGCGACAACATGACAAACATAGAATTAATTCTAAACATGCTTGCCGAAGCTTCTGCAACAGAACTTTCTCAAAATGAAAATCCAACAACATTGGGAGAAAGTTCAAAAATTGCAATTTCCGGAGCAGAAGTTGCAAGAGATGCCCGTAAATCACTGGAAAAACGCGGCGGAAAAGCAATTTCATCAAAAAATGCAAAAGAGATAGGTACCCGACAGTTACCGTTCGAAGAAGAAAACGATAATAGCGAAGATTTTTAGGACGGAATAAACTGATGAGCAATATACCAAAATTAAGATTCCCAGAGTTTAAAGGGGAATGGGAAGAGAAAAAATTATCAGATTTTATGACTCGTCTTACAAGAAAAAACTCAAATAATGAATCTTCAAGAGCTCTTACGATTTCCTCTGTTGATGGCTTAATAGATCAGGGAGAATTTTTCAAAAAGCAAATTGCTAGTAAAGATACATCTGGTTATTATCTTTTGAAAAATGGAGATTTTGCATACAACAAAAGTTATTCTGTTGGTTATGATTATGGTTCAATAAAACGTTTGGATAGATATGAGGATGGTGTAGTTTCTACTCTCTATATCTGCATGACATTAACTTCAGATACAAACAGTGATTATCTGACCCATTATTTTGATTCAATGAAATGGAACAAATCAGTTGCCGAAATAAGTGCAGAAGGAGCAAGAAACCATGGTTTATTGAATATTCCTACAGAGTCATTTTTTCAGACTAAACATTTTCTTGCACCAACTCTTGCCGAACAACAAAAAATCGCAGATTTTCTCTCAAATGTAGATTCAATAATCACAGCAGAAACAAAGATTCTAAACTGCCTGCAAAAAAAGAAAAAAGCCTTAATGCAAAAACTTTTCACCCAGCAACTCCGCTTCAAATCCGATGATGGCACAGATTTCCCTGCGTGGGAAGAAAAGAAATTGGGAGAGATTTCATCATCTCCAAAATATGGTTTAAACGCTTCTGGAATTGATTATGATGGAGAGCATAAGTATTTGAGAATCACAGATATTGATGAAGTAACTCATACTTTTTCTCCTGAAGAAATAACAACTCCTTCGGAATTTTCTGATGATTATTTATTAGAAGAAAACGATATTGTCTTTGCAAGAACCGGAGCATCTACAGGTAAAACATACTTATATAATCCAAATGATGGAGATTTATATTTTGCAGGATTTCTTATTAAATTTCATATAAAAGATGCAAATGCCAGATTTGTATTTTATCAAACTTGTACACATGAATATGAAAAGTGGGTTCATGTAATGTCTACCCGTTCAGGTCAGCCAGGAATAAACTCCGAAGAATATTCTACCCTTAAAATTAAGTTACCTTGCATCGAAGAACAACAAAAAATCGCCGACTGTCTTTCAAGTCTGGATTTATTAATCCAAACCCAACAAAAAGTAGTAACCACCTGGCAGCAACGCAAAAAAGCCTTGCTACAACAGATGTTTATATAAAAAAAGTGAGGTATACTTGTGCATTTAATTGGTATTGAACTAATCGATTGTAAAAATACAATTTTTAAAAACCTAAAGAAAAAAGGTGATAGATTATCAAATGGTGATATTTTTAATGGTTGGTATCCATTTTGCGGATACCAACAAAATGAAAATCCGCCATCTTTTGAAAGAAATAATATTTCCTTCTTAGTTCCTCAAAGTTTTTATAAATCAAGTAATAAAGATAAGTTTATTTCAGTCAGTTGCATAGTGGGAAAAAACGGTTCGGGAAAATCTACATTACTTGATATTTATTATAGAATAATTACAAACATTTCATATTCAATATTACAACTAGATCCTTTGGCTGAAAAAAATACCTTAGAGTATTCATTTGGTTTTTCTGCTAATTTATACTTCTCAACAATTGATTATTCAAAAATTGATAATGAAACGCCTGACGAGATTATAGGATATATCAAAATTAACCATGAAGGTTGTGATTATATAAAATTTCCTGGAGATAAAGAAAAACGTATTTGTGAGATTAATGAAGAAAAAAAGGAAATAATTCTTCTTGATGATTGTAATATATCAACTGTAAGTGTTTTTAAGGATTTCTTTTATTCTGTTGTAAAAAACTATAGTATGTATCCCTTCAATCCAGAAGATTATGAAACAAATGATTATTATTTTTATGATATTTTTCATAAGAATGATGCTTATATTACTCCAATAGTGTTATTACCTTTTAGAAATGAAAGTGGTGAGATTGATATTGAAAATGAAAGAGGATTAGCACGACAAAGAATAATAGCTTTACAAGCCTATTTAAATAACCACTATGAAAAACCAATTAGCATAATACCAGATAGAAAAGTATCTCAGGTTTCTTATACATTTATAAATGATTACATTTCTAACAAAAAAAGGAATATAGAAAAACTTGTAAAAAACTTTTTAAATGCAGTTGAATGCTCTGGTATTAGAATAAAATCAGTTAATTCTAATTCTTTTTTTGAATTATTAAAAACTGTTTGGATAGAAAAGTTAGAAGCAAAATATAATGTAAAGATTGATGAAAAGATTAAATCGAAGAAAATAAAAGAAGCTTTAATTTTCTATTTAGCTTATAAAACCTTAAAAACATGTGAATATTATAAATTGTATCTAAATGAATTTCTGTGTAACAAAGAAGAAGAATCGTTTTCTATTATTATTGATAAACTGTGTAATAATTCAACATTCCTAACTTTGAAAATCAGACAATGTATAAGATTTATTATTCATCCGCTACCCGTTGAAAAGGTCTTAGGAGAAAATATAATTCCTATAGAAAATATTCTAACAGAAAAGAATAAAAACGAAGAAACTGTTGATGATTATTTAATCAATTTACCTCCAGCAATATTTAAAACGGATCTTCTGTTTCAAATTAATGATGATTCACCATATTATATGTCTTCTCTAAGTAGTGGTGAATTACAATTAATTAATAGTTATAGTTATGTTTTATATCACTTAAAAAACTTGGAATGTGATAAATCTTCAATAAGTGGAAAAGGAAATGTAATTTATCCAAATTATAAGAATATTGAAATTATTTTTGATGAAGCTGAACTTTATATGCATCCAGAATACCAGCGTCAATTTATTTTTAGTTTGATTAATGCAATTAATAATTGTAATTTCCAAAACATACAACAAATTCATATTTTAATTGCAACTCACTCACCCTATATGTTAAGTGATGTCCCAGCACAAAATATCTTAATGTTAGAAGAAGGCGAAATACGAAGAAAGAGTTTTACAGAAAATCAAACATTCGGAGCAAACATCTATGATCTTCTAAAAACTCAATTTTTTATGACTTCAGCAATAGGGGAATATGCAAAACAAACTATAAACAAACTTTGTTCAAATAATTTTGATTCAGAAGAAGAATTAAATATTTTGCTTGAAAGATCGGATTTTATAGGAGATTCGTATCTAAAAAATTCAATTGACTATTTGATAAAAAAAAGAAAGCTTAAAAAAGGAGAGACTATAAAATAATGTATAGAGTATATTCAGAAAACTTCTATTCTAATCCAAGTATAAAAGAATCCTTTGAGCAGAACTATGTTAATAAAATTATTGGAGTTGCAAAAGAATTACAGATAAAAGTAACTAAAACGTCAGACGTTGAAACTAATTATAATGTTACTAATAATAGGTTAAAAGGACTTTTTGAAGAGTTTCAAGTTGAGCTCCCTTCTTTCCCTGAATCTTTTGATAAACTTCTTGTACTAACACCAAAACAAATGGCTGAAATTTATGTTTATTATAAAACTTATGAAAGTTTTCGGGAAAAAGTGTCATCAATGTTTGACGATGTATACGGTCCTATGGATGGTGTTAAACATTTATTAGATTATTCCAATGATTTCAGTAAGTCCATAATCGATTATTTTATTAATATAGAAGATGAAAATGTATTTACAATAAAAAACTGTTTTTATTGTAATCATGCTTATATAAATACATTTACTTTTTCAATCGAGGATATTGAAACAAATGAAATTATTGAACAACCAAAACAACAATACGATCTCGATCATTTTATTCCAAAAGGAAGTTGTCCATTATTCTCATTATGTTTATATAATTTTGTTCCAAGTTGTCAGGTTTGTAATTCACGAATAAAACTTAAAACAGAATATTATGATAAGCAAACTGTTGATGAATTGGAATTATTATTTCCTACAAGTCAAAACTATCAATATGATGAATCGCTAAGATTTCATATTATACATGTAAAAAATGATCCAGATTTTGATCCTTCGGCTCCTGTATATGTAAAAAATAAAAATGATTTCGAAATTGAATTGGAACCTCAAGGAAATCAAATTTATCTTTTAGAGGCTAAAGCTTTTCAAATAATTCCTAGATATAAAAAACATATTACAGAATTTCTGACCTATATTGATAAAGCAAGAAAATATCCTCCTTCATATTTCTTGTTGCTTGCTGAACAAAAGTCTCAAGCGGATTCTGATAATTTGAAAGAAGCGATTTTTAATCATAATCTAAGAAATGATGAAAGACTGATTTTTAGAAAATTGTATAATGATATTGATTTAAATCTAGAGAATGAAGACAAATGAAACTATAAAAATAGGGAAATCAACTCGTGACATTTTGTCACGAGTTGAGATTATCATATTCTGACGCGTACCGACATTCTAGCAATAATCATCAAACACATCGCCACCAGTCAACTCTTTACCTTGGAGGACTGTAAAGTATTTATCAGCACTGTTTTCCTGAAAGCAAGTTCTATACAAATCATGAACATAGAACCCGTTTTCATAAGTAATGGTACTTACACTCCAAGGCTTTATTGCATTTTGACCGTATCCGTCAATTCTAACCTCGTAAACAAATGAGTTTAAGTTGATTACACTGGTTTCCGAGGTGGAAAAATGAAAGCAATACTGACCAAACCGGAAAAGGAAAGACTTTTAGAGCAATTTGAAAAGTCAGGAAAAACACATGCACAATTTGCAGAAGAGAACTGACTGAATTTAAAGACATTGTCAAAATGGATTTATGAATGGCATCATCAGACTAAGACTACAAACGAAGTAAAATTTGTAGAAATCAAAACAACTGCAATTTCGTCCGTAAACGACATCAGGGTAAAAAAGTCAGGAATGGAAATCTTGATTCCTGCAGATCTTGAACAGTATCAGCTTAAAAATATTCTTACAGTTCTGGTTACGATATGAAAATAGATTTTGAGGATGCAAAAATTTACGTGCGCCCGGGAAGTACAGATTTACGGAAAGGCATAACAGGACTTGCTCAAATTATTGAAAACGAAATGAAACTCAACGCCCTTAGTGAATCAGTTTTTCTATTCTGTAACAAAAATCACAAGCTCTTAAAAGTGATTTAAGGCTGCGTCATGCAGTCTGACGGATACTCAGGTTATGATTCTGCCGTTGATTTCTGGAAGAAAATCATCCTGAACATAAACTTACTCACTCAAACTGTAACATTCATGCAAGACGATATTTCGCAGATGCAGTAAAGGCTACGGGCTCAAAAACGGCAAAGGAAGCTGTTAAGATTTACGAAGAGATTTTTACAGCCGAAAATAAATTACGGGATTTATTCAGGGAAAAGAAAATCTCTGAAGCTGATTTCTTAAGGCTCCGCTTTGACACCGGATACGAATGCTGCAGAACGCGCGGTTAAACCATTTGTAATGGCCAGAAAAAACTTTTTATTTTCTGGCAGTGGAATCGGAGCCAAAAGCACCTGCTTTATTTTTACACTGATTGAAACCGAAAAAGCCAACAGTAAAAATCCGGAAGATTATCTTCGCTGTCTTTTTGAAAAGGCTCCTTACGCCCAAACCGCCGAAGAGTGGAAAAATCTGCTTCCCTGGAACATTGAGATTACCCCTTTTAAAATGCGCGGTGAATGGGTAGAATAATTTATGCTAGAATTGACGGATACAATAATTGGAGATTTGAGACAATGGAATATTTTTTACAATTAATAATGATTCATCTTTTGATTATAGCTTTGCTTTTTATGCCATTTTTTATATGTGTGACAATGCTGATAAAAAGTAAAAAGAAAATATATATTCTTTTTTCCCTTATTTCTTTTATTTTTCCATTAGTCCTATATAATAGAGATGTCTTTTGGGGATATAAAATTACAAATGAATGTTATGTAAAGAAACATTTTTTCAGGAAAACATATTATTTATCAAATAACAGGGGAGAACTTCTTGTTGATTATGTTTTTGAATGGGTAATCACAAATAGCTATATTTATGGTTTTGATGGATATGAATCAGAAGCTTCGATTGGATTTATTTATGATCGAAACTCTAAAACGGGAAAAAACTTAAATCATAATGAATTTATTTGTGAATGTAGAAAATTAGGACTTGAATTACCAACTTGCTTTGACAATATTTTCACATTACGAGATGGATTACCCGTACATACCCATTAGAGCTATATGTCAATGATGAAAAATCAAACGCAACTGGTGTTGTCTCAGACCTAACAGGAGATTTTGCAGAGGAGCAGAATAAAGACTAATGATCGCTATGTTATTTTTTTTCGAGATTATCCTGATAGGATGCTTTGTGTATACGAAAAATCAGGTTATTTTTATTCCCTTGCCTTTACTGGGGCTAAAGCGTACGAAATTTTGTTCAACGCATTTCAATTGTTTTTTTTGAGCTTTACTTTCTTGCCAATTATTTTATTCATTTCCTTCCAGAATCTTTTTGGAAGTATTGAGCATATTTTTGCTGTATGTAATAATAGGCGTACTTTGGAAAAGTAAAAAACAACTGAAAAAATGGAAAATGATGAAACCTATTAAAATTACGATTGCTTTGATTATTATACATGTAGTCTTTATTTTTCTATTTTATTCTATTTATTTCAATCCTCATCAGATGGAAATAAAGCTGTTGAAACATAAATCTGTAAAGAGCGTTAATGTAGATTATTGCGATGAAGATGCTCTATTTGATTTTAAAATAGATATTGTATTAAAAAATGATGATGTAATAAAACTTACATGGGTAACAGTAAATCTGAAGTTTTTTGATAAGTTAAAAGATTGTGGTATTGAAAAAATCAATGATATGGAATTTGTAAGTTATGGGGAGGAGGGCTTTTCTGAAGTTCTTTATATCAATTACTTAAAGACATTAACTGGACTAAAATTGAACGACACATGCCATAACAGATACGAATAAATGTATAAAGCTTTTAATTATAAAAATCATACTCATCCCCTCCTGTTTTACTAAATCAAGTTAATTGATTTTGATTCATTGAATCAAATTTAACAGATAGTCATAATCAATATTGTCTCCGAATATAATTGTTTCGGGATCAGAATAATATCCTCACTCATTACGGAGCAAAAATCAAGCATTCTGTATATTTTTATTACAAAACTGCAGTAACAAGAACCTGAGTCTCCAAAAATCCGCATTAAATTAAAGCAATACTTTACCGATAATGAAGGGAATGAAAAACATAATTTTTTTATATGCAGGTTTTGTGCTTAATCATGCATTTGATATATTATTTTCAGAAAAATCAGCTTTTGAAAGAGTTTTAGACTGGGCTTTGAATATAGAAGATTCTAAAGGTATTTTTATTGCCTGTAATCCAGAAACAGAATTATCCGTAAAAAAGGTTTTGGATCGTACATCTTGCGATAAAGCTGTTATCGTAAGTCTTCCGAAATGGAATACATCAACTCTGCTTAAGGAAATGGCTGTTCGGGCTGATTCTGAGCATGTAGATTTTGTTGTCTATGCAAGTGCAGACAAGCCTTTTTTGGATTTGGAACTTACAAAGGAAGTTATAGACTGTCATACAAAATATCTTGCTGAATATACTTTTACAGACGGTTATCCATCTGGTTTTTCTCCTGAAGTAATAAGCAGCGGTACTTTGAACATAATGCATTCTCTTTCTACTGGTAAATCACTTGCAGCAGGAGAGTCTTGTGTTTCGAATGACAGTCTTTTTAATGTATTAAAGGGTGATATTAATGCCTTTGAAATAGAAACTGTCATTGCACCTAAAGATTATCGCATGCTGCGTCTTGATTTTTCGTGTTCGTCAAAGGCTAATGCTATTGCCTGTAAGAAATTATATGATGCAGCACTTGAAAAAGGCATTACTTTTGCTGCAAAACCTCTTTCCGATGTTGCAAGTGAAAGTGCAGAAGTTCAGCATACTGTTCCTGCTTTTTATAATGTACAGATTTCAGAGAATTGTTCAAGCGAAGCAATTTATAATCCGTATATCAGTTTTTTTGCTAAAAAGAATGGCAAAAAGCCTCTTGTAAATGAAAATGCAAGTCCAAATAATATGCGGCTGGAACAGTTCCGTTGCATCGTTAATGATATATCAGAGTTTTCAGAAACTGCTATTGTTGATTTAAGCGGTTTTTCAGATCCTTTGACACACCCTGATTTTGCTGATTTTGTAAAAGCAGTTCTGGAAAAAAAGGGATTGTCTGTATTAATAGAGACTGATGGAAATTTGGTAACTCTAGTCCTTGCAAAAAAAATTTCAGAAATCGCAAAAGAAGCCGGTTGCAGAATCAATGACATGCCGTCTGTAATGTGGATTGTAAATGTAGATGCTGTTTCAGAGCAGAAATATGCTGAAATCCATAAGAGGGAAGGGCTACGGTCTGCTCAGGAAGCTGTAAAAATCCTTGAGAATTTTTTCCCGGGATGCGTGTATCCTCAAATGCTTCGAATGAATACTAATGAGGATGAGCTTGAATCATTCTATCGTTTTTATCATGATAAGGAATCTCCTTCACATGGAAATCTTATTATTCAGAAATATGATCACTACTGCGGACTTTTGAGTGAAGAAAAACCTGCTGATCTTTCTCCTATAAAAAGGTGCCCTTGCTGGCATTTGAAGCGTGATATGTTTATTCTTCCTGATGGAAGTGTTCCGTTATGCCGGGAATATATTCTTGACAATGTGACAGGTAATGTCTTTGCTGATGGCATTGAAAATATCTGGAAGAAGACTGTTTCTCTTGTGAATGAGCATATTCAAGAAAATTATAGTGAAAAATGCGGTGCCTGCGATGAATACTACACTTTCAACTTCTAGTTTAAAAAAAATAAATCACACTGCATTAGGCGGTATTGAGGCAATTAACAAGATTCTTATGCCTGTGTCATGTCTTGTCATAAATCGGGCAAGCAATCAGTACCGTAGCAGGATATTTAAAAATATTCTTGCTTGTGGTTTTGAACAGGTAATAAGCATAGAAACATACAGTAAGGCAAAAAATACAGAAAAACTGTCTCAGGAATTTCCTATGGTCAAATTCATTTGTGCATTGGAAAGCTGCACAAAAGGTGATTTGCTGAATTTGGGAATGGCAGAAGTAAAAACTCCTTATGTTCTTGTTGTTCATGAAGATTTGTGTATAGATGGATTTAAGTTTTCAACGGTACTTGCAAAAAAATTGATGGAATTCAATTGTTTTTGTGTAAGTCCAAGGCTTTTGTCTCCTGAACAGCAGGTTCTTCCTGTTCGCTTTACTCCAAATATAAATAAAAGCTCTTTTGAAATCGAGTCGTCTCTAGGTGTTGTTGATAAGGCTGCAACATTGTATCCGTTTGATTTGACAGGATTTTACGATACAAAAAAATTTTTGCAGCTAGGCGGCTTTGATTCCTCCATTGAGTCTCCATACTGGCAGAAGCTTGATTTTTTTGTCCGTTCATGGTTGTGGGGCGAAAAGATATTTCTGTCTTCTGCATTTTCACTTACATATAGCTCTGAAAGCTTTGCTGAAGACAAAACTTCTGATTATTCTTCTCAGCAGTTTTATCTTAAAAACCTGCTTCCAGTGTTTAAAAATGATCATTGTGAAATAAAGCGGTTTTCTTTTTTTTCTTTTAAAAATCATAGTGCCTGCGGATTTAGTGAATCAGGCAAGCTGTTCAGTCAAATCCGTTCATGGGTAAAAGACAATATGTATCGGTTCAAGATGGATGCCGTGACTCTTACTGAGCACTGGAATGAACTGGGAGAATTTAAATGAGATTTATGAATTTGTTTGATAGAAAAAAGAAGAAAACTGTACTGATTATTCAGTGTCGCTTGTCTTCTACACGACTGCCTCGTAAAGCCCTTCTGCCTCTTGGTGGAAAATGTGTTCTTGAATGGGTTTTACAGGCCATGAAAAAGGTAAAAGTTGATAAATATTACCTTGCTGTAGATTCTGAAAGCGCACCGGAATTAAAACCTTTTGCAGATAAATACGGATATGATTTTTTTGCCGGGTCAAAAGAAGATGTTCTTGACCGTTTTTGTAAAGTAATAGAAAAGTCCAAGGCCGATGTTGTCATAAGGGCTACGGCTGACAATCCTTTTTTGTTTTATGAAGCGGCACAAGCCCTTCTTGATGAATATAAAGACAGAAGTTCCAATGGTCAGATTGATTATATAACATGGACAGGTCTGCCTCATGGATCTGGAGTTGAACTTTTTGACGCACATTCTCTGTTAAAGGCTGCTCAACAGACAGACCTTGCATACGATCATGAACATGTAGGTCCTGCTCTGTATAATCATAAGGAATCATTCAATTCTGTTTTTGTAAAGGCTCCAAAAGATTTTTACTATCCTTCTCTCCGTACAACAATAGATGTTCCGGGAGATTATCGTAGGGCTCAAACTGTAGTGCGGTATATTTCAGGTAAGAATGAGGTAAAGGAGCCTTATGCTGTACAGCAGATTGTGGAAGCTCTTGAAGATGACGCCGTGAAATATCCTATGCTCCTTATTCCTTGTACTGCAAAGGGGCATGGTACCGGACATTTGCGTCGGTGCCTGGATATTGCCGTAAGAACAGGTGCCGATATACTTATTCCTTTGGATTCAACTCTTGCCCAGTGCGAAGAGCTGGTTTGTCAGGCAAAAGAAAATGGACTTTATGACTTTCAGATTGTAAGATCCATAAAACATGCAGAACAATATAATCTTGCAGTTCTTGACAATTTCTATACATCTTCGTCTTTTTTTCATGAACTTTCTTCAAAATGTCCTGTTGCAGCTTTGGATGAAGGCTTTCTGGATGATAAAGATTGCATTGATTATATTCTTGATGTCATTCCGTCTGTTTCAGATGACCGTTATGTGAATTACTCTGATCCGGGGTTTATTGAAGTTGGCCGAAATAAGAAAATTGTTTCTGATAAAACTGTGCCATTAAAAAATGCTATAGTTGTTGTTGGCGGTGAAGATCCTGCAGGTCTTACAGTTCCAGCAGCTACGGCTCTTGCTGATTGTGGGCTTTCTGTAACAGCTGTTACAGATGCACTTATAGAAAATAGTTCCATTATTAAGGTCAGCAATATACCTAATTTAAAAGATAAACTTTGTGAATATGATCTTGTTGTAACTCATTATGGGCTGACTGCTTTTGAAGCTGTTTCCGCAGGTTGCGCTGTGATTCTTTTGGGAACAACAGCCTTGCATGAACAGCTTGCCAGAAAGTATGGATTTGCATGTATTAATGCTGATTCTGTATGCAAAAAGGATTTTGAGCGTCTTTTGAAAATGCCTGAATCTTTGTATTGTAGCTATGACGTAAAGCCAAAGTCGCTTGCTGATTTTATTAATGTTTTGTCTAAAGGCAAGCAGCTGCCGTGTCCTGTATGCGGTGCAGAAGAAAAAAATGTCTCTGGAGTAGTGGACTGTGTTGTTGCCAGAACGCCAGAGCATACTTTCCGCCGGTGCCGGAAATGTGGCATGCTCTATATGGGATGGACTGTGGAATCTGAGCAGACTGTATATAATCGTGCGTATTTTTATGAGGACTATCAAAAGCAATACGGTAAGACTTATGAAGATGATTTTGCAAGCATAAAGGCTCAGTGTGTCAGACGAATCAGTAATATTGACAGAATTTACAGGCATAAGCATCGTAATTCTACTATAACTCCTTCTGTCCTTGATATCGGTTGTGCATTAGGTCCGTTTCTTGATGCTGCAAATGATTCTGGCTGGCAGGTATTTGGTACAGATATTTCGGAAGATGCTGTAAATTATGTAAAAACAAATCTTCAGTATCCTGCTGTCCGTTCTGTTTTTCCTGAAATTGATGTGTCTGCAGAATTTGGTGTAGAGCAGTTTGATGCTGTTACAATGTGGTTTGTCATTGAACATTTTCAGAATGTAGATAGTGTGCTTTCTGCCATATCAAAAATAGTAAAGCCTGGTGGCATTTTCGCATTTAGTACCCCGTCTGCTTCTGGAGTCAGTGCACGCTATAACACGCAGTCTTTCTTTGAGCAAAGTCCGTGTGACCATTATACTCTGTGGGAGCCTTCAAGAACTGGGGCTATACTTAGAAAATATGGTTTTGAAGTTGTGCAGATCGTTTCAACGGGAATTCATCCAGAAAGGTTTCCGTCTGCAAAGAAAAAGAATCTGAAAGAAAAGTCTCTGGAATTCGGTTTGCTGAAATTTGCAAGCCGTGCCTTTAAGTTGGGTGATACATTTGAAGTTTATTGCAGGAAGGTGAATGTATGAGTGAAAAATATGTACTCATTCTTGGTGCAGGACTTATGCAGCGTCCGTCTATTGAGGCTGCCAGAGAGTTGGGGTATAAGACTCTTGTTGTAGATGGTAATCCTGATGCTTTATGTGTTGGTTTTGCAGATAGATTTGAACCTATAGATTTAAAAGATCGTGAAGGACTTCTAAATCTTGCTATGTCATTAAGAAACGAACTTGCTGGTGTCTTTACAGCAGGAACTGATTTTTCTGCATCGGTATCTTTTGTTGCTGAAAAATGTGGCTTTGTATCTCATTCATTTGAGTCTGCGTTGAATGCAAGTGATAAAACCCGAATGAGGGCGTGTTTTAGAAAATCTGGCGTTCCTTCACCTGATTTTTCAAGAATATCAAGAAATGAAATTGTATCATATTTAGAACCCGGAGTTCTGTCCGGTTTAACATTTCCGAAAGTTGTAAAGCCTGTAGATAATATGGGTGCTAGAGGATGCCGTCTTATACGGAATGATAAAGAATTCCTGTTTTCTGTGGAAGAGGCTGTAAGGTATTCAAGAACTGGAACTGCCATACTTGAAGACTATATGGATGGTCCTGAATTTTCTATTGATTCAATTGTATATGATGGAACTCTTACTATAACAGGTTTTGCTGACAGGCATATTTATTATCCACCTTATTTTATAGAGATGGGACACACTATGTCTACAGTTGTTTCTGAGGCTGACAGAAAAGCACTCATAAAGACTTTTGCAGAAGGAATTCATGCACTCGGTCTTACAGCTGGTGTCGCAAAAGCTGATATTAAGCTGACTAAGAATGGTCCAATGATTGGTGAAATTGCAGCCCGTCTTTCTGGTGGCTATATGTCTGGATGGACTTTTCCTTATGCTTCTGACTTGAATCTTACAAAGCAGGCTATGCTTATTGCCCTTGGAAAAGAGCCTGAAGAGCTTATAAGGCGTCGTGTGCCATTGCAGATAGACGGATGCCCTTTTAAGGTGTATGAAGTGACTTGCAGTAAGACTAGTGCGGAACGGGCATGGATTTCAATTCCTGGAAAAATATCAAGTGTGTATAATATGTCTTCTGCAGAAAACGAGCCTTTTGTAAAAAATGTTCTTCCTCGTGTATCAAAAGGGGAGACAGTTGATTTTCCAAGAAATAATGTTGAAAAATGCGGCAATGTAATATCCTTGTCTGAAGATTACAATCTTGCGGTTCAGGCTTCTGAAAATGCAGTTTCTTCTATAGTTTTGAGGCTTGAGCCTAATGTTTCTTCAACTGATGATTTCTTGGACGGAAAGTTTAATATGTATGAAGATTCTTTTCCTCCAGATGCTTTCAATATAGATGACGATTTAAGAAAATTGATGGAAGAATTTGCTGAATCTAAACCTGTTATTGGTAAAAATCAGAGTGCCTTTGATTTTATCTTTGAGAGTAAAAATCTTTTTGCCGATACAATAAGGGATTGTACTTTAAGAGATTATAATTACAGATCTTTCGAGAAAACTATACGATTGTTTGATGATATTAGTCCCGAACATCTGGAACTTGACACAAAAATCTTTTTAAAACGGATTATACGTGGTGGAATTCAGGGGGCATTATATTATAGTGATTGCACGAAAGCGTGCAGTAAATAAGGTGGAATGGCATATTGATGAGCCGTAAAATAGGTCTTGCGCTTATTTTTATATTATTCTCATTGTTTCCTTTACAGGCAGCTGAAAATTCTGAAATAAACCTTTCAAAAAAGGCTGCTGAAGCTGGAATTACAGTTTATTGGGATCCACTGTCGTTATCAGGTCTTTTGGAAAAGGATGGGCATAAGATTTCTTTTCAGGCGGGGTCAAATTTCATTATAAAGGATTATCTGACTATAGAGCAGGGGCAGACTCCGTATGTAAAAAATGGAAATCTTATGGCAACAGAAGGCTTTTTCGTTTCTGCGGTAAAATTCTTTAATCAAAAGAATGAAAATGTCAGTTCTTCTGAGTTAAAAGAGCAGAATCTGTATAAAGTAGGTGCTATCCTTATAGATGCTGGTCATGGAGGAAAAGATGCCGGTGCTACAGCTACTCATGATTTTAATGGTACTAAAGTTACAATATATGAAAAAGATTTGAATTTAAAAGTGGCTCTAGGCATATATGAACTTTTGAAGAAAAAATATCCTGAAAAGCGAATTCTCATGACAAGAACTACTGATGTTTTTCTTGATCTTGAAAAGAGGACGGACATTGCAAATTCCGTAAAGCTTGCGGAAAATGAAGCTGTCCTGTATGTTTCAATTCATGCGAATGCAAGCATTATTTCTTCTGCATCCGGATTTGAGGTCTGGTATTTGGATCCAAATTATCGCCGCGATGTAGTGGATTCCAGTATGAGTGAGGATAAAACACTTCTTGCCATTCTGAATAGCATGATGGAAGAAGAGTATACTACGGAATCTATTCTTATGGCAAAGTTTATTACTGAAGGTCTGTCCGAACAGGTTGGGACTCTGACCTCATCAAGAGGAATAAAGGCTGAGAAATGGTTCGTCGTAAAAAATGCAAAAATGCCAAGTGTTCTTGTTGAGACTGGTTTTATTTCTAATAAAAAAGAAGGTTCCCTTTTGAATGATGACAGCTACTTGCAAAAAATTTCTGTTGGAATATATAATGGCTTGAAATCATTTATAACGCATTTTGAGCGTTCAAGAGGATTTACGGGGTCAAGATGATGCAGACAAAATCTGAAAAAGCTCTTTCTTTTTTATGTATAGGTGTATTTATTGTTTCGCTGACAGTTTCAATTGTTTGCTGGTTTGCAGGGCAAAAAAGAAATCGTTATGTATTTTATTTTCCTTCATACGACAGCAAAAATTTGTGTACAGAAATACGATTCTTGCCGAATAAGCCAATACAGGGATGTGAGAAATTATTTGTAGAAGAACTTCTTCTTGGTCCTATGACTAACCGGTATAAACAAATATTTCCCAGAGATACTGAATTGTCCTATTGCTTTCTTAAAGATAAAATTCTTTATGTAGGACTTAGTGATGCTGTTCTTTCTGGAGTCGACGGCATGACGATAAAAGAAAGCATTGATGTTTTTAAGATTAATATTGTGAAGAACTTCACATTTATTAATAAAATAGATGTTTCCATTGATGGAAAAAGCATCTCTGATTAATTATTTTTTGCAATGAGGTTTAACTTGGCGGAGCCAAAAAAAGGCAAAATTTAAGTAAAACTAAGTTGACAAAAATTAATTCTTAAGAGATACTATAAGGTATCAAGGCTACATCAAAAGTATAAAAGGAGTTTCGAATGAAGAGGACCTTTGTTTTAATTACTGTTGCCATGTTCTTGGCTGGAAGTTTTGCATTCGCTAAGGAATCAACACTCATTGATTTCACTCAGCTTACTGCAGATACAGTACAGGATGCAAATGGCAATCCAACAAAAAACAGCAGAACTGTACAGAATTATGCTGTAGCTGCTGGTTCATCATTTTCAGCTGAGCAGAAAGCTCTTATGAAGACATCTCTTTCTCTTCCTGAATGGGAAGTAAAGTTGAATTCTTCTGCACAGTCTGTATTTGCTCTTGCAGAATCAAGAACAGTTGCTGCTCCTGTAAAGCAGTCTGCTGATGTTCCTTTCGCTGGAAAGGATGTTCTTGGTGTACGCGTTGTATTCCCAACATGGGCAAACAATGCAAGCGCAAAGATTGTTCCACCTTTCACAATTGAAGGATACGAACCTCTTTCAGATGCTGATGCAAACGGTAACCGTCTTGCTCCAACTGATGAACAGAAAGGTAAGTACCTCTATGAGGATGGTTATGGTCTCGTAAGAAATGTTGGTACTCTCAAATCAATCGCAGTTACAACAATGGGTGATAACTTCCCACACAAATTGTATGTATTGCTTTTGGACAATGACAATGTAGAGCACCGCTACTATATGGGTACACTCCAGTTCGACGGATGGAAGACTCTTATTTGGAATAACCCAAATTATGTTTCAGAAGTTCGTGCTCGTGAAATCAGAGTAATCCCAATTTATCCACGTGGTATTCCTTATGTTAAGTTTGCTGGTTTCCAGGTAACACGCGATGCTCGTGATGTTGGATCAGACTTTGTTGGTTACTTCAAGGATGTAAAGGTTATTTATGACCTCGCAATCCTCTCAGCAGATCGTGACATCGATGAAGAAGATATTTGGGGAATCGTAACAAAGCAGGAAGCAGACCGCAAGGCTCTTGAAATGGCTCGCTTTGGTAACAAGCAGGTTAACCGCTATATCGAAGCTCAGAAGGCTGCTACAGAAGATACATTCACATCTTCACTTAACGAGAACAGCTCTTCTAATGCTCAGTCATCAGTACAGTAATTGATTGAATAATCATTACAAATTATAGCTGATAAAAAGCCGTCCTTTGCGGGACGGCTTTTTTTATATTATATTTCTTTGCATTTTATGGATGAACAAAATTTATTACCGCACAAAACAGTAATACAGGAACGCTATAATTCTTATAGGCCTGTATTTTCAGAGTGTTTAGGAAAGATTGAAGCAAGACTGAAAGAAGTTTTACACCTTGCTTCTGCTCCTACATATAAAACAAGAATTAAGTCTTTTGATAGCTATTATAGAAAAATCTTGCGTCAGAAAGCTGACGATTCCGCTAATAGCACGGAACTTGTTACATTGACAGATATGATGGGAATCCGCGTTATCTGTGCGTTTTTAGCTGACATAGAAAATGTTGTAAAACAGCTTACTAAAAACTTTGATGTGCGTGAAGTAGAGCGTAAAGGCTCTCAGCAGTCGTTTAGAGAGTTTGGTTATGAATCTGTGCATGTTCTGATTTCTATACCGTCTGACTGTTATCCTGTAGAAAATAAAAGTCCTGTTCTGCCAAAGGATGTTGTCTGTGAAATTCAGGTAAGAACTATCTTACAAGATGCTTGGGCCGAAGTGGAGCATGAGCTTATATATAAATCCGAATTCAATCCTTTTGATAAGCCTTTACGCAGAAAACTGGCTGCAATTAATGCTAATCTGGGCTTGGCTGATACTATTTTTCAAGAAATTCGTGATTATCAAAATAAACTTCAGGCTGAATTGGGAATGCGTCGTGATACATTCTATGACAAGGCTGATAAGTTTACAGATGAGTCTCTTGGTTTGTCTACGAATGAAAATGATGAAAATCGCTTCAAGGCTGCTAATATTGATACAGAGCAGTGTAGTATTGATGACCTTGTTCTTGCGGCTTTACATGAGCATAACTGTAGCAATTTTGAAAAGGCAATTACAATTTATACTCAGATAATCAATACAGAACCACGTTTGCCAGATGTCATGCTTTCTGTTATTTTGAAGCACCGTGGAATGGCTTATTTTGCTCAGAATAATTATGATAGTGCCTTAAAGGACTTTCATGAAAGTTCTGAACTGGATACTAAAGCATTTAGATCTATGTACTACGAAGGCATTGTTTATTCAGTCATGCAGGATGACAAAAAGGCCATAGAATGCTTTAATAAGTCTC
>CAMVHR010000041.1 GCA_947167345.1 uncultured Treponema sp. | reverse complement strand
ATTAACTTACAGTCTTTTCCTGAAAAAAACAAAGAAGAAGCCGTAGATATTTTTTTTCAATTTTCACTTGATTTGGATATGAGTAAAGCAATGCCGAATAAGGATATCACTTTACAAGATGTTTTTAAAAATCCAATTCCAGGCTTTGATTCATTTAATATAAGCTATCGAGGTATAAAATATAAAGATGATCCATTTGAATATTTCTTAAGCCATCCTACTACAGTCTCTCTAAAAAACTCGTATACAGGCATTTCTTTCCCTGTTGATACACTTTTTTTACAAGCCATTAGTACAAAACATAAAGAACCAATTACTGTAGCTGGCGTAAAATATTTCGAAAATTATGAGACCATACGCCAGAAAAATAATACACTTGTCATAAAAATTGGTAAAAGTTTTAGCTTTAACATGCAAGTAACTTCTGAAACAATATCAGGGAAGTTTAATTATAC
This sequence comes from uncultured Treponema sp., assembly GCA_947167345.1. Taxonomy (GTDB): domain Bacteria; phylum Spirochaetota; class Spirochaetia; order Treponematales; family Treponemataceae; genus Treponema_D. The sequence continues at coordinate 27,870 of CAMVHR010000041.1, read as the reverse complement.
TATTCAAGGGAATTTAAAAGAACGGATAAATGATACAAGATTTTTATTAGCTTATTTAAGTAATAAGGAATTTGAAATAGGAAAAGTTAAGGGGTTTAGATTAACTGGTGAACAAATAAACTCTGTCGATACTGTTTATCTTCAGAATAATCTTAGACTTCTTGAAAAAATTAGTGAACTCTTTATGTCATTAAGCGTTTCTGAAATTCTTGATTATGATCAACTCACAGAAAATGACGAAAGGCATTTAATTGATCTTATTAATACTGTATTACTAGGTGCAACTTGTATTCCCGACGAACCTGAGAAACTATATAAATTAAAATTTGCTAATATTACAATTCTTTTAATTGCCAATAAGATAGATGAAGCAAATTACGAAATTATAAATTTCTTTTCTCCTAAAAATAAAATTCAATGCTCTTTTTCATATGAAGATGATTCAAGTAAAAAAAGAATGCTTGTTATTCCAAAAACTTTTATTTTAAGAGAAGACGATTTCTCTGTATTGAATAATATTGATTTCAACATGCTATACAATGATATTTGCCAATCACAAAGTACCTCAGAATTAAAAGAGTACACATATTATTTTATTAAGGAAATGATAAAAGGATATCAAAAAAGAACAAAAGATAAAAAACAATTATGCAAATGTATTAAAAAAACGTTACTATTTTTAACTGAAAATGTAAATGAGTTCGATTATTCAGCATTATTATCAAAATTTGAGGAATAGTATGGAAAGCAAAGAAAAAGCAGAAATCGACCGTACAAGCACACGCACTTGCTATGCTTGTATGTATGCGCTCTATGGCCTTTCCGAAGAAGAAATAAAGATTGTGGAGGGGAGGTAGAAGATGCTTTTAGAAAATATTACAAATAATAATTTAGGAAAATGCTTTTTATATATGCAAAGTGATGTTTCTAAACATTTTGTTGCTATGAATTTTCATGATTATGCAAATTGGGCATATAAATATTTTTTACAAGATCTTGTTGATTTTGAAAATTTAAAATCGATTTCTTTACTTGGAAAAAATAGCGTATTTTCATCTTGTTTTTGGTTTTTAAGTATTGAAGCATATGTAAACTCAATTTTAAAAGTTCTTTGTATAGATAATAATATTGATTTCTCTATATATAAAACAAAAACTTTGAATAGTCGAATAAGAGAAATTAATGTTCTTATAAATTTTCCTCACGAAGAATATTGTAAAGGTGGTTTACAATCTAAACTTGATGAATTTGAAAATTTCCGAAATGAAATCTTTCATGATCGAAGTTTTGAAAACGAATTAAAACTCTCAAAAACATTTTTATCAAAAAATCCTTGTTTACCAAATATCATTTCTGAATTACAAGCAATGTGTATTGCTATGGAATTCTTTTCTTTTTATAGATATGTATTTGATAATATCGACCTTATGCCGAATATTTTAGTAAAAAAAGGAAATACATTTTTCTTTGAAAAGCTTGATAATATTTATAGAATTATTTTTATACCTTCATTAAAAAAAATCCTAGAAAAACATCATTTAGAGACAGAATTTGTTTTTGATACTGAGTTTAATAGTTTGTCAAATACTTATAGATTAAATAATTATTTAATAAGTCCTCTTATAAGGGCAGTTCCAAATGAAAATGAAAAGATAAATCTTTCTTCTGAAGAAACAAATTTTTTAAATGAAACCTTTTCTTTATATTTAAAATCAAAAACACTAGCAGAAGGTAAGTTTGGACTTCCAAATTATATTAATAACAAAAACTAAATAAGGAGTTTAGTTCTATGTCCGAATCCCAGTCAATAAAATATGAGGTAACTTTGTGAAAAATAAACTAGACACAACCACTAATATCTCAAAACTTTACAAAGAAATCAGCTCTATCCTGCGCACTGCCAGAGCAAATGCATACAAAGCCGTAAATTTTGCAATGGTGACTTCCTACTGGTCTATTGGACAATTAATTGTAGAAGATGAGCAGAACGGTGATGAACGCGCAGAATACGGAAAAGCTGTTCTTGAAGGACTTTCTAAAAAGCTTACAGCAGAATTTGGTAAAGGCTTTGATGAAAGTAATCTGCGTTACATGCGATTGTTCTATCAAACCTTTAAGAATTGTGACACACTGCGTCACGAATTGAGTTGGAGCCATTACAGAATGCTTCTTCGTGTAAAAGATGAAACTGCCCGTAATTGGTATATGAACGAAGCTGCAAATCAAACCTGGTCAACACGCCAGCTGGACAGACAGATTTCTGTTTTGTATTACGAAAGACTTCTTGCAAGTCAGGATAAAAAGGCCGTTCAAGTTGAAGCTAAAACAAAACTTGCTGAAATTGAACCAGAACAGTTTATTCACGACCCTTATGTTCTGGAATTCTTGAATCTAAAGAATTATCCGGCTTTGCATGAATCTACAATTGAGCAGGCCTTGATAGATAATTTGCAGCACTTCTTGCTGGAGCTTGGAACTGGATTCTGCTTTGAAAGCCGCCAGAAACTAATGCGTTATGAAGACGATGACTTCTATGTAGACCTTGTTTTTTATCATTCAGTTTTGAAATGCCATGTTCTTATTGATTTGAAGCTTGGAAAACTGACACACGGAGATGTAGGCCAGATGGACAGCTACATCCGAATGTTTGATGCTCAATATAAGAGAGACGACGATAACCCGACAATCGGATTGATTCTCTGTTCTGAAAAGAATGAAGCTGTTGTAAAATATTCTGTTCTTGCCGATGCCAAACAGATTTTTGCATCTAAGTATGAGCTTGCTCTGCCAAAGCCAGAGGAACTTGCTAAGCAGATTAAGATGGACAGGCTTTTAATTGAAGAACAGATGAAGAGTTCAGAAGAAGATACTGAATAGATATAAAATGTGAGACGGTGTTTCACATATTTAAAACTGAGAGGTAATCTAATGTCAGAATCCCAGTTAATTGAATACAAAGAATCATGGCGTGATGAATATCTCAAATGGATCTGGGTTTTGCTCTTCCATCGAAATTCTGAAAAGTGGATAACAGGCTCCTTCGTAAAAATCGGCTTTTTTGAAACTGACGCAGATTTGCGCTATCAGGATGAAGTTCATGGTTCTCTTATGATTCAGGCAGACAGGGTAATAGATTTGCTTTACACAAAATATCTGACTGCAGAAATTTCTTATGACAACATTACCCGTATAGAGCATTATCCTTTCCCCAAAGATGCTGTTCGAGAAGCTGTGTTTAATGCGCTAATTCATCAGGATTTTTCTGTTGGCGTGCCTGTGCAAATCAGCGTTTACAAGGATAAGCTTTATATCAGCAATGACTGTGTTTTCCCTGCCAACTGGACAGCTGACACTTTAATGCAAAAACACCGTTCTCTTCCGCATAATCCGGATATTGCAAATACATTCTTTAGGGCGGGCTTTATAGAAAGCTGGGGCCGCGGCATAGAAAAAATCTGCAATCTTTATAAGGAATACGGAATTGCCGAGCCAGAATATAAAGTTCATCCAAATGACATTATGATGATGTTCAAGGCAAATAGCACTGAAAGCATAAAAGAAGCAGAAGAAAATAAATCCTCTAAAAGTGGCCTGAAAAACAAAAACTGGCCTGAAAAGTGGCCAGAAAAGTGGCCTGAAAAAGCAGAGCAGATAATTAATGCTATTTCGGAAGATAATAAAATCACAATTACAAAACTGGAAGAAATACTTGATATAGGGCATACCACAGTAAAGAAAATACTTTCAGAAATGCAGGCGGAAGGATATATTAGTCGCGTAGGTGCAGGCAAAGGCGGACATTGGGATATTGTATGAAAAACGAAATCCAAAATCTTACAGAAAATGAATACATCGAACTTTTAAATACAGCAAAAGCTCAAATAAATGCAGCAAGAAATGTTCCAAGAAATTTGTGGAACATGAAGCTTTTTTATGAGCGGTATATTGATTCTGACAAGAAACTGCTACAGGCTGTAGCAGTTTTGCAGTGGTGGCATAATCTTCTTTTAATAAACAAAAAACTTTCTAATGAAGAGACATTTTATTATGCAACTGAATCCGTCTTAAATTCAGAATTTACCTCCAGTGATAAACAATTTTTCCAGAAATGTGCCAGAATATTATTAAAGAAAACCTTTATTGTTCGTGACAAAGACGAAGAAAATCGCAAAATGTTTTATTTTGTATCACAAATCTTGACACTGTCCAAAATGTCCAAAATAATGGTACAATAGACGTTGTAGAATAGTAAATTGGAGGTGTTTGTGACCATTTATGAGAATGTGGCGACTGAGGCTATAGCAAGCTTTTTTTACCATGAGCCTGTGTGGAAGAAATGAGATTTTTATGACATACGAAGAAAAAAAAGCAAAAGAACTAAAACTTCTTCTTGATGAGTGGAAGGATTTTGTTTCCAAAAAGGATAAGGTTAATAATGGTCATCGTAGCAAATTGAATCCTGCTGATTGTTTTTGTTATGATGGTTTTTTCCCAGGATATTATTCAGAAAAGAAAAAAGTTCTTTTTATTGGGAGAGAAACCAGAAATAGTAATAATTTCGTTAATTCAACCATTAATGAATGCTTTAGTTGTGATGGGGATTTAGATAATGGGCATTTAACCAATGCGAATAATTGGTGGAGACATATTTTAAAACTTTTTTATGGAATAAAGAATGATGGAATTTCTTTTAAGAAAGTTCCTCCTGCCACTGAAATTGCACATGAAATGTGCAAGAATAATGAATTCGGGTTTGCTGTTATAAATATTTCAAAATATACTAATAATAGTAAAAAAAGATGGCAGACAAACTTAAAACTTGTACATCGGTTTCTTGAAGATTCTGAATTGGAGAAAACAGGATTTTTTCAAAGAGAACTAGAAATACTTGATCCTGATATCATTATTTCTGGAAATTTATGGGAAGCTAATATAAATAATGAATATCTTGAATTATGTTTGCCGTCAGAAAGAAGACAAACTCCTTCATATGATGGACAGAATTATGTCACGCAAGAATGTATTCCTGCGTAAAAGGAATGGGGATTCAATTCATCTTGCAACGAGCATAATCCATGTACTTGATTTTGACAGGGAAAGTTGAATAGTTTCTCCCTTTTCTTGTAAAATCAATAAATATCATAATAATTTATGATTATAATCGATAAATATTATGATTTTTGTTGATTTTTGGGCAAAGCCAAGTTATCATTGTAAATATGGACGAAATACGTCGTGATTTGCAGAGCGTTTTAAACTCAAAATTTGGTAAAGGCAAGGCGATTATTCTTATTGGACCTCGTCAGGTAGGAAAGACCACGCTCCTGAAGAAATTGCTGGCAGATGCAGGCGAAAACAATCAAGTTCAATACTGGAACTGTGATGAAGGTGATGTGAGGACTATGCTTTCAGAAGTTTCTACGGCCAGATTGAAATCACTTATTGGAAATTCCCGGCTGATTGTTATTGATGAAGCCCAAAGAGTTCAGAACATTGGGCTTGCGCTAAAACTTATTCACGACAATTTTCCCGATTTGCAACTTGCTGTAACAAGTTCTTCTTCTTTGGATTTATCGAATACAATAAATGAACCTATGACAGGACGGAAGTTTGAATACAACCTGTTTCCTTTTTCTACGAATGAACTTGTTTTGCACACTTCGCTTTTGGAAGAACGCAGGCATCTTGAAAATAGGCTAGTGTACGGCTTGTACCCTGATGTCGTCAATAATCCCGGAGATGAAAAAGAAATCCTTTCCAATATTGTTTCCAGTTATCTGTATAAAGATGTCTTTGAATTTCAGGATGTCCGAAAACCAGCGGTGATAGAAAAGCTTGTTCAGGCTTTGTCTCTGCAGATTGGTAGTGAGGTTTCTTTTAATGAGCTTGGCAATCTTTTGGGGATAGATACTCTCACGGTTCAACGCTATGTTGATTTGCTGGAAAAAGCGTATGTTGTTTTCCATCTCCATTCATACAGCAGGAATGTACGCAACGAATTAAAGAAGAGCATAAAAATCTACTTTTATGATAATGGGGTAAGGAATGCTGTCATAGCAAACTATGCACACTGTGAGTTACGAAATGATTTAGGTGCACTCTGGGAAAATTTTTTGATAAGTGAGCGCGTAAAAAATAATGCATTCCATAATAGAAAAGCAAAATACTATTTCTGGCGTACAACACAGAAGCAGGAGATTGATTTTATTGAAGAAAGAGATGGTGCTTTTTCATCGTTCGAGTTTAAATACAACCCCAATAAGGCTAATGCAAAATGTCCTCTGACTTTTGCAAAGAATTATCCAGAGATTCCTTTTACGGTGATTACAAAAGAAAACTATACAGATTTTGTTATGGATGTGTAAGCACGGTATTGAGTGTTCGACTTGTTAACAGAAAATTTAAACTTCATAAATAGAATGAAAGCTAAGTAATTTTATTCTTGATGAGCATTGATAGTGAAATTTATAAAAGAAATAGTAGCTGTATAGTTTTTTGTAAAATCCCCATTTTTTGGCAATGCTGTATAAAGAGATTTTATGTCAATGTTAGGAGAGGGAAGTAAAACTCTGTATATTATTTTCAATTCTTTCGTATCTGTTGGTATAAAATAAGAATTCGTAAATGAATACCAGTTTAGGATTTTGTTTTTATTCTGTTGCTACAACTTCAGCTTTTCTGGGCAAACTTCCCTTATTAGGGCTTGAGCCATAATCTTTGTAGGGTCTATCTTTGTTATTGGCATACGGATTCGCCCCATGGCAAGAGGAATCTCTGTACAGCCCATAATAAACGTATCATATCCCTGATTAACCATTTTTTCGGTGACGGTACGAAAGTTTTCTACAGCCTGCTCCTTTATAGGGTTTGAAAAGGCCTTTATGCCAAAATCCCTGCTATAAATGGCATCCCAGATAAGCTTTCTATCGTTTTCTTCCGGCTCTATAATCTGATACTCACCCTCCGGATCAAAAAATTTGTGGTAAACACCAGAGTAGTATGTTCCCTGTGTAGCAAAAAGCACAATCTTTTTGCTAGTGACGTTTGCCTTGACCCATTTGTAAGTCTCTTCGACTATATTCATCAGTGTCACTTCTATGCCGTTTATTTCAAGAAAACTCCGTACCTGATTCATGATGATAGGGGAGTGAGCGGTATTGCACGGAATGGCTATGTGAGTAGCTCCCATAGCTGCAAGCTTTTGGATTACGTATTCTATTCCGGTACATGGGTTTTCTGAATCCGGGTGCATGATATAGTAAGTCCTGTCTGGAATGAGCCTGGAGGCAGAAATCATGTAAACGTCAGGATAATCCTGATCGTTTCTTGCATCTACGCAGTCAAATACTTTGCGTTCCAAGTCCATTCCCGCATAGGGGCCCATTCCGCCCACTATGCCTATTGCTTTTCTACTTTTTGTCAAATGCGTACACTCCATTCCAATTTGCAGGTGGATTCTTCTTGAAAGCCACAGCTCTTTCCTTTATGACTTCCGCAGCCTTGTCATTAAGCTTTCGTATTACTGCTGACATATATTTGATGCAGTTGTCCCAGTCTCCCTTGAAGTAATATTTTACACCTTTTTCGTATGCTCGGTAATACTTGAGCCTGTTAAGGTCAAGCTTGTCTTTTTCTGCAAGAAGCTCATAGATGTAAAGAGGTTGAGTCTTTCCCTTTACTGTAATTTTGTCCAGAAGACGGAACTCAAATTCTTCTTTTACAAGGTCATGAGTGACTTCGCTTATGATTATTTCAGTACCATAATATTTGTTGATACCTTCCAGACGGCTTGCAAGGTTTACATTGTCACCGAGAACCGTGTAGTTGATTCTTTCGTCAGAACCCATATTTCCTACGACAACCTCACCCGTGTGAATTCCAAACCTTGTGCGGAACTTCGGCTTTCCTTCTCGAATCCATGCATTTGACAGGTTAAAGCCCTGCATCTGGCATGTAAGTGCTGCACGGCATGCAAGTGTCGCATGCTGCTTTATGTCCATTGGAACTGGAGCACCCCAGAATGCCATTATGGAGTCTCCTATGTACTTGTCGATTGTACCCTTGTTTCCTGATATTGTGTGGGCAAACAGCGAGAAGTAATCATAGAGCCTGTTGACCAGTTCTTCAGGTTTTGTTTTTTCAGATATTCCTGTAAAGTTTTCTATGTCGGAGAACAAAAGTGTAAGGGTCTGCTTTTTTCCTCCGATTGTTGCATCCTGACTGTTCTTGACCAGCTGAGTTACAAGGTCTGAAGGTACATATTTCTTAAAGTTTACAAGTCCCCTCTTCATTCCCTGGAAGCTGTCTACCATGTTGTCAATTTCTACAATGCCGGACTCAATGTTTACGTTCTCGTCATCAATAGAAAGCTCTTTTATGCTGTTCATTTCTGTAGAAAGCGTCTTCATTGGCTTTGATATAAGTGAAGATACGATTACAGAAATAATCATGGCTATGATTACTACAATAAGTGATATTATGAGTACTGTCCTGTTGTTCCTGTAGACAATTCCCATTATGTCTTCGTCAGGTACAACCATGCCTATGTTCATTGAAAGTTCTTCGTCAAGCGGCATGGAATCTACTTTACAGAAGTAGTTTTTGCCTTCTAGATTGAAAGAATATATTCCGTCGGTGTTGACCTTGCCGCGGCTGTTTTCGTAAGCTTCGGCAATTATAGGATCAGCCTTGTCATCTACTTTCTTCATGGTATATGTGTTTGTTCCATCTGCTGAAGGGTAAACGTTCAGCAGAATACCGATTGGATCAGTAGGCTTAAGAGGTTTTGCTATAATCTGATTGTCCTGATCGTATATGAACAGTCTTGAATTTGCAGTTGTTGAGATTTTTCCAAGGAATAGAGACAGGTCTCTTATTCCTATGTCAATACATGCAACGCCAAGAAGCTCTCCGTTTTCGTCATATACAGGGGAGGCACATGAGAAGCCGGGCATGTTGTCGGTTGCAAAAATGTATACATTTGTCCAGACTGTTTTCCTGTTCTTTATTGCTTTCTTGTACCAGCCACGGGTACGCGGATCGTATCCGTTTGCAATGCTGTCTTCGCTTGACGGGAACGTAGCGTTGTACTGTCTGTTCTGGTGCACATAACGTGTTATGACTGACCTGTCTGTTCTTTCTATGTAGCGTCTTGTAAGAGAACCGTCAGGCATTCGGCGGCCCATTATCAGGTTGCCTTCCGTGTCGCCAAAGTAGACCATTGCAAATTCTTTATGTGTCTGAAGCAGTTCCATAAAATAATCAAGGGCAACTTCTTTGTTTTGCCTGAAGTGAAACTGGTCTTCATTCCAGTAATGGAATGCTATGCTGTGAATTTCCTGATCTGCAGGAGTGTAGTAAGCTTCAAGCTTTGTATCTACAGATTTAAGAATTTCGGTAACAAGCTTTGTTGAAACTGAGTATACCGAATCCTGTGTTCCATGCGAGTTTATGCGCATTATGATTGCCGCTGTTGCAACAAGGAGCAGCGTATTTATTATGACGAGTGCATCACGTATTCTTACTTTCATACCTGTTGAGTGTGCCTTTGTTTTTTTACCAAAGCCAGAAGAAACTGGATAGTTTCTTTTTGGTGCAGTGTATGCCATTGCAGCCGCAAGCCTAGGCTCTTCATTGTTAATGACTGGCTTTTCGTCATTTCCGTTGGTTGTTGTAATTTTTGGTTTTTGATTGACCTGTACATTTGCAAGTCTTTGCTCTGCTGTTTCCTTTGGTGCAACAAGTGCCGTAGTAGCAATGTTTATATAGACTATGAGCAGTGTGCGCATAGGGTCAATCAAAGAGTCAATTGCCATGAATACGACAAGGATTGATTCTACAGGCAGACCGAGAGGATCAAGTATGAGTGAAATCATTGGCAGTGTCAAAAGTCCTGAAGCTCCTGCCGTGGCTGTCCCTGCAAGAAGTGAACCTACGACTATAATAAGCACGAATGGCAGCGTGAGTGTCGCATTATATATTTGTGCTACAAAGCAGGATGCCAGTGCAAAGTACATGATGTTGCCAAAGCGGAGTACCGTAAGACCCAATGGAAACACAAGGTCAACCATGTTTTCACTGAAGTTAAGGGTCTTGAGTGCGGTTACTGACGATGGCAGAGATGCAAAGCTGTTTCTTGTAGCAAAACAGATTATTATAGGGTCCATGACCTTTTTTAGTACCTGTGCAGGATTTTTTATTCCAGAACGAATCCAGATTATTACGGTACATATAAGCATTGCAATGAGTCCTGCAATGTAGAAGACGACAATGAATTTGACCATTGCCAGAAGTATTTCGACTCCGACCTGTGCTATCTGCTTTCCCATAAGGAACACAAGTCCGACGGGAAGTCCGTACATTGTCCAGTTTATCAGTTTTTGAAAGGTATCTTTTAGCGAGGCAACTCCATTTATGAGCCTTGAGGACATGTCTTCCTGCAAAAATCCCAGTGCTACACCGAAGATGATTGAAAAAAATACGAGCTGAAGTATAGTTCCATTGCTGAATGCGGTAAAGATGTTTGACGGAACGATATTTACAAAGAAATCTACAAGCGATGATTTTTTCCCGCCAACATCATCAGAAGTTCCGTAAAGTGCCATTTCGTCTTTGCTCGTATCTGACGAAGATTTTATTATCTTGTCAAGGACGGCTGTCGTAGACTCTCCCAAGTCTTTGCCGGGACGTGCCATTGTGCCCATTACCGTGCCGAATATAGATGTGGCTGTAAGGACTATCATGAACACAAGAAGAATTTTCATGATGTGCGCCCTTGCATTTGCATCTTTCATCAGCTGGGCAAGGCTTGCAACGATTGACGTTACAAGAATTGGAATTACCGTCATCTGAAACAGGTTCAGGTATACGTCTCCAATGACACCCCATGAAAGGGCAGCTTCTTTTTCGTAAAAGCCGAACAGTATGCCCAGTACAACGCAAACGAGTATTGTTACTGGATTTTTTAGTATCTTGCCAATCATATAGCCTTATCTCCTAGTAGAGTCCTGCATATTCTTTAAGAATTTCATCCGATGTTACTTTCGGCTGGTTTTCCAGAAAGACGTTTACCCAGAACAGCAGCTGTATGTTTTCCCTTCTGACTGCAATCGCAATTGGATCTGTCAAATCCGTAAAGTAGACGGGCTTAAAAAGAAGTGAACTGTTTGGAACAGAATCGAGTACTTTTTTTATTTCAAGTTCATCTCTGTATACAGAAAGAATTTGCCCCTGCGTTAGGGCTTCTACTGCTGCTTCCCATGTCGGATATTCTTTTATTGTTGCTCCTGGAAAATTCTTTTTTGCGTAGTTTGCATAAGAAGAATTTGCAATGACTCCTAGAGAACCTTTGTAGTTGCGTATAAACTTATTTACTTCTCCCTCACTTGCAACTTTTGCAAGCTGAAGCCGGTTGAATAGGAGTCCCTGCTTGAATGTCATGTATGGTGTTGAAAACTTTATGTGTCGCGAGCGCGAGAGTGTACGGCTAAGCTTTGAGACTGCAAGATCTGCCTTGCCTGATGAAACAAGCGTTACAAGATCGTTGAAAGCTGGTGCTTCTCGGCTTATTTCAAGCCTTACTCCAAGTTCCTCTGCCATTTTTGCTGCAAGGTCTATGTCGTAGCCTGTAAGCCGACCGTCTTTGCCTACAAAGTAAAATGGAGGCTGGTCTACTGCTGTTATTGCAACCTTCAGTACGCCTCTGCTTATTATTCCGTCTATATCGCCCTTGATGATACTGTCACCTCTGGTGATGCTGTCACCTGTTGCGGCAAAAACTGTGTTTTCCTGCGAAAAGGCTGTACAGACTAACAGGAATGCCAGAAGTGTTGCCATCGAATTTCGTAAAAATCTCATAGATGACTCCTTATTATTGTCCAGACTTTAAAGTCTTCCTTTTCATTAGTTTCGGCAACAAGTGCTTAATACAACAGTATAATTCCGTTTCAGGCAGTTCCTTCTATTTCCTTAAAGAGAGCTACATAAAGTCTTGTAATGTCATTATTTGCTCGTTTTATGACCTGCTGCATGCGTTTGATAATCTGTCTGTAGACAAAGAAACCGAGTCGCGGATATTCCGTGCAGAATTGAAAAAAGTCGGAAACATCCAGTACGAGGACTTTGCATTTTGTTGTTGCGCGAACAGTTGCGGAACGTTCTTCTGTTTCTACTAGGGCTGATTCCCCAAAAAAAACATTCTGTCTGTCATCGAGGTCTGCAATGGCTATTTCATCATTGAATTGTGTCTTTCTGGAAATTTGAAGGCATCCAGAAGTAAGGATATATAGGTTGCGGCCCTGTTCTCCTTCCTTAATGATGGAATCTCCCGCATCATAAGATTCGGCACTGAATTTGTCATACAGTTTTCTGAACATTTCTACATCATCTTTTTTGTTTTTTGAGAAATCCTTAAAAATACTGAGACTGAAAAGTCTTGGACATGCCTCTTCAAATGGAATTTTAGTAGTTTGAGTCTTCATCTTTTACCTCGTCTTTTACTTTAACGAAAATAGCCATCATGCCTGTTTTTAGAACAAAATCATCATCTGGCAAAAACTTTGGTTCATTACTTTTAAGTGTTTTTACCTTTATCAGGTTGTCAATGACTTTTTCAACATTCGGATTCTTGTGGGCTTCCCGTATGGCATCAAGTCTTCGCCTTTGAAAGTTGCCTGTATTTAAAAGAAGTCCTATGAGCAAGGCTTTTTTTCCGTTGACATTGTTCTGTTCCGCGGCAAATTCTCCATAAGTCTTTCCGAAGTATTTGTTTTGTATTGGCTCTATGAATACACCTGCATGGATATCATTTCCGAGCATTGCACGAATTACATTGGAAAAGCCTTTTCCACTGGATGCCGTTGCCAAAAGGTTTTGTTCGTATTCTGACGTAAGGATTATTTCATCACAGTGGGCTAGATTCAAATGGCTTTCAAATTTGGAATCGTATAATTCTGCCGCTACATAAATTGATGGATTAAGGCTTTTTATTGCAAGCACAGCAAGTACTGTACGAGAGTCTGCATCAAGAGGATTTCCTCCACGTGCATAATTTGAGCTGTCTGATATGATAAGAGCCCTTTCTGCAGTATTAACCAAGGCTTTCTTTAAGACTTCTCCATTTGAAAAGTCTCCTGCAATATAGTTGATGTCCTTGTATGCCTGCTGTGAACGGATTTGCGCAATTTGCTCAGACGGTGCCTCGTTTATAAGGACAATCTGGTCTGGAGTCAGATCTGGATTTGCCTTAAGTACTGCTTCAATGATTTTTTCCATGGATGGTTTCCATCCGCAGAGAAGAAAATGTTTGCTCATGTTTTTCAATTTTGAAAGCCCCTTTTCTTTTTGTGTTTGGTTGCTTATTAAGAATGCTGATATCTTTGCAAATATTGTGCCGAAGAAACATAATCTGACGATTGATGTTGCCAGCTGAATTATGCGTCCTTGAGGTGTTACGGCAGAAAATCTGACGACTCCGGTAATGAATGCGAACAGGTTGTAGAAGTAACTGTCTCCAATTGAAGCAAGGGATTTTCCCTTTTCGTAATAATATGTTGTGTATACTGCGAATAGAAAAAAGAGCGGCAGAAATATTCCAAAACGCACATAGTTTGAATAATATAGTTCCGACAGCCTTTTTTTTAATTTCTTTTTTCTACTGCTGTTTCTATGTATCATAATATGTTTTATGGTAACACAGGATTGTGCTGTTGGCAAGAAATAAACTGATATGTCTAATGTTAAAACTATTGTCTAATCTGTATATTCTTGCTATAATTATGCAAAATTCTGAAAGAGAGGTGCATAAAAATGCATTTTATTGAAGGCGGAGTAACAGCTCCTGCAGGATTTACAGCAAACGGAATCCTCTGCGGCATTAAGAATGGGCGCACAAAGAATGATACAGCCCTGATTTATTCAGAAAAGGTATGTAATGCAGCTGGTGTATTCACACAGAATAGAGTAAAGGCAGAAAGCGTAAAGCTTACAAAGAAGAATATAGCAAACGGACGAATTCAGGCGGTAATTGCAAATTCTGGCAATGCTAACTGCTGTACAGGCGCACAGGGAGCAGAAAATGCTTACCGCATGGCAAAGGCCGTAGAAAAAGTTACAGGTGCCAGTGCAGATGATGTTGTTGTCTGTTCCACAGGTGTTATTGGTCAGCAGCTTCCTGTTGAAAAAATTGAAGCACACATTCAGGCTCTAAAAGATGGGCTTTCTAAGGAAGGTCATAAAGAAGCTCGTGTTGCAATCATGACAACAGACACTCAGTACAAGGAATGTGCATTGGAATTTACTGTGGGCGGAAAAACTTGTCATATTGGAACCATGTGCAAGGGCTCTGGAATGATTCACATTAACTTGGGAACAATGCTCAGCTTTATTACTACAGACTGTGCTGTTTCTTCTGCTATGCTTGAAAAGGCTTTGCGGGAATCTATAAAAAGCACTTACAACTGTGTTAGCGTAGACGGTGATACTTCTACAAATGACACTCTTGTAATTCTTGCAAACGGCATGGCTGGTAATGCTGAAATTGCTTCTGAGGGGGCTGATTATGATACATTCCTTGCTGCCCTTACAAAGCTTAATACTGTTATGGCAAAGAAGATTGCCGCAGATGGTGAAGGTGCAACACGACTTATTGAATGTAATGTAAACGGAGCAAAAGATGTTGAGACTGCACGCGGACTTGCAAAGGAAGTGATTTCTTCTTCACTTGTAAAGGCTGCCATGTTTGGCTGCGATGCGAACTTCGGACGCTTTTTGTGTGCAATGGGCTATTCTGGTTACGAGTTTACTCCTGAAAATGTCAGCATCTGGTTTACGAGCAACAAGGGGTCAAAGCGATACTTTGAAAATAATGATGATTTTACTGTGCATGGAGAAAACTGTGTACAGGTTTATAAGGACGGAGTTCCTCTTGACTTTGATGAAGACAAGGCAAAGGAAATTATGAGCGAGGAAGCTGTTGAAATTCTTGTACAGTGCAAGGATGGAAATGCAAGCGGAACTGCTTGGGGCTGTGATTTGACTTATGATTATGTCAAGATTAATGGCGATTACAGAACATGAGTTCTAAGATCAGAGGGTGAGATTTTTTATGGAAGAAAACAAAGTTGTAGATCCGAGACTGGATAATGCACAGTGGGCAAATGTTCTTGTTCAGGCTTTGCCATATTTCCGCCATTGGGTAGGAAAAATTGTCGTTGTAAAATATGGCGGAAATGCCATGCTTAATGAAGAACTGAAAGCTGATGTTATGGAAGATATCGTTCTTCTTAATACCATTGGAATTCATGTTGTGCTTGTTCATGGTGGTGGTCCTGAAATCAATCACATGCTTGAACGAGTTGGCAAGGAAAGTAAATTTGTAAACGGCTTGCGATATACTGATGATGAGACAATGGAAATTGTTCAGATGGTTTTGACTGGTAAACTGAACAAAGATATTGTCGGAATCCTTTTGCAGAAGGGCGGTAAAGCTGTAGGTTTGAGCGGAGTGGATTCTGGTTTGCTGCGTGCTAAGAAGATATGCAAGGATGGTGCTGATCTTGGGTTTGTAGGGGAGGTTACACAGGTTCATCCTGAAATAATCCTTTCGCTCATTCAGCAGGGATTCATTCCTGTTGTGTCTACTGTTGCGCTTGGCGAAGACGGAGATACAAACCGTTACAACATTAATGCTGACACTGCTGCGGCTAAGATTGCAGTTGCTTTGAATGCAGAAAAATTCGTACAGCTTACAAATGTTCCAGGAGTCCTGAAAGATGTTGATGATCCGTCTTCTTTGATTCCACGCATTAAGATTGATGATGTTGAGTCTTATATAAAAGACGGAACTATTGCCGGCGGCATGATTCCTAAGATTGAGTGCTGTATGCTTGCCAGAAACGGAGGTGTTCCTCGTACTCACATTATTGATGGCCGTGTTCCTCATTCTCTTCTTATAGAGATGTTCAGTGATCGCGGTATTGGTACTATGATTTATTAGTAAGGAGTTTTTATGGGAAGTAAAACTGTTGTAAATAATTATGGATCTTTTGACGTTACATTTAAATCTGGCAAAGGTTCTGTTTTAAAGGATACGTCAGGAAAAAAATATATAGATTTTCTTGCAGGCATTGCCGTAAACTGCTTGGGTCATAATTACAAGCCTCTTGTAAAGGCTATTGCTAAGCAGGCAAAAAATCAGATTCATGTATGCAATTATTTTTTGAGTGACACAGGTGTTGCTTATGCAAAGGAACTGCTGGATGCAACTGGTTTTGACGGTGTTTATTTTGGAAACAGCGGTGCGGAGGCAAACGAAGCTGCAATAAAGCTTGCACGTAAGTTTGGTCAGTTGAACGGCGGTTCAATGCGCAAGACTATTATTACTCTTGAAAACTCATTTCACGGACGGACTCTTGCAACTTTAAAGGCTACTGGTCAGGACAAATTCCATCCAGAATGCTTTGAGCCATATCCTCTTGGATTTAGGACAATAAAGGCCAATGACTGGGATGTTTTGAAAACGGCTTTTGATAATACGACTGCTGCATTGATGATAGAGTGCGTGCAGGGTGAGGGTGGAGTAAACCTTGTTGATGCAAAATGGGCTCAGGCTGCTGCTGCTGCTGCACGTGCTGCAGGTGCTATTGTTATTGCTGATGAAGTTCAGACTGGTATGGGAAGAACAGGAAGTCTTCTTGCAAGTGAGCAGCTGCAGTTTAATCCAGAAGTAGTAACTTTGGCTAAAGGCATTGCTGGTGGAGTTCCGATGGGTGCTTGTCTTTTCCGTGGCAAGGCAAAAGATGTGTTCCAGGCTGGTGATCATCAGTCTACATTTGGCGGAAACCCTCTTGCATGTGCTGCAGCACGTGTTGTATTAAAGACTCTTACTTCTCCAGATTTCCTTGGTCATGTAACTGAAAACGGAGATTATATGCGTTCTCAGATAAAGAGCTGGAACTTGCCTTGCATTAAAGAGGTTCGCGGTCTTGGACTTATGACTGGTGTTGAAATAATAGACAGGAATCCTGTCGAAGTGGAAAAGGAATGTCTTGAAAAAGGTCTGCTCTTTTCTACTGCAGGTACACAGACTTTGCGCCTTGTACCGCCTTTAAACATTCCGAAAAAGATTATTGATGAGGGACTTTCGATTTTACGTTCTGTTCTTGAAAAATAATCGTGTCTTTTGTATCATGAACGAATGAAAAAACAATTTGTTGTTGTAGTATTCGTTATTGTTGCCTCTGTACTGGCATTCGTGCTGGTCAGCAGGCACTATTTTAATACAAATCAAAAGCAGATGACTTCTGCTAAAACTGTTATTCCTCAGTCTGAATCTACAGGCGAACATTCTTCAAGTAATTCTTCCATAATAAAAGATGATGCTGTCATTGAGTCTTTAATCCCTCTTACTCCTGATGAAACTCTTATCAACATTGTAAGCATGGATTTTAATAATGACGGATATGAAGATCAGGTTAATGCAATAAAAACCGCTGAAAGCCCGTATCTTCAGCTTCTTGTCGGACTTTATGACGTTAAGAAATATCAGTATACACGTGTTGCTCAAATTGCCACCCGTGTCACGCAGGTAAAGACTTTTTCATATACTGGAATGGATTTGGTTGGAGACCATAGGACTGCCCTTGTGTATCAGGGGTTTGATCAGGGCGGAAATGCAATCCTTCAGGCATATTTTATTGAAACTGCAAATGGAAAGGTTGTTCTGCATCAGATTGCGGATTTGCTGAGTAACGGTTCAATTTACATAGAGCAGGTTGAGCGTGATGAATCTTATGATCAGAGTCTTGCTCGTGGAGTCAGTTTTGCAATATGGTCTTATAGTTCTGATGAGGCCAATCCTAATAGTCCTGATCAGATTCAGACATGTTGGGAGTGGAATCCTTCTCAAAAAAAATATGTTCAGACTCGACAGGTGCGTGTAAAGGGCAGTTATGTAGAAGCTAAGGAACTTTCTGGCATTCTTGACGGTACTGTAGATTCTTTTACAGGTTTTCTGGATGGCTTGTGGTACAAGACTGGCAAGACTTCTGAAGATTCCCGCTATGTTTTTTTTGACCGTTATGGAAAGCAGATTATATTTTTGATGGGTGATGATGAAGAAGTTTACAACTGGCAGAATAATTCACTGCATTATCGTGGAATGTATATTTCTTCAACAAACTTTGAAATAGATACTTTGCAGCGTAATGTAAACATTTCCCTTTTGTCTTCCAGCGAAATCCGCATTATTATTCATGATGCGGTCAACATGGTAATTAATGAAGAGAATGTCTGGAACGGTGAATATAAAAAGATGAAGTTTTCTTCAGCATTCTATGATAAGGCCGTTCCTGTAAAAGCTGCTGATGAATATATAAAGAATTTTGATGAGAAAAAGGTTTGGAAGAGCAGCGACGGAACTGAGATTTTGTTTGAAAATGGTATTTATAATGTTTCCGGTGATAATGTTACTGATAAGGGGGAATATATTCCTTTGCAGATAGCCGAGAAATCTTTTATTCAGTTCCGCTCTGAAACTTCAACGCCTTTTTTCAGCGGTTCGTATTTGATTGTATATTCGTCTGATGGAAGCCCTAGCGAGACTGACAAAAATCGTGTGGTTCTTCAGCCATATATAATCAAGGCTACAGAGTCTTATCCATCGGACAGCCGTCCTCTTATTATTTCACACGTGCAACAGTAAAAAATGTCATTATTATGGATATTTTATAATACTTTCTCTTGACAGAAACATTGTACTGTTGTAATATTCTCTCATTATGAGTAATACAACCCGTTGGGCGCAGATTATCAATTTCTCTATGCTGGCTTACTTTTACTTTAGCTATTATTGGTTCTCTTTGCGTTGCGGAAGTGTTCGCTGAATAGCGTGTGTTGTGTTGCTGGTTAATCAGTAGCTTACAGGGAGCCTTCCAGATGAAAGGCTCCCTTTTTTTATTTTGTATTGTTTTGCATACTGGAGGATATACGTATGATTTTGGTTTTAAAGAAGGGTGCTGGTGATGAGTCTGTAAAAGCTTTTCTTGATGAAATTCAGGGAAAAGGCTTTGGAGTTCACATTTCTAAAGGTGTTGACAAGACTATCGTAGGTCTTTTGGGAGATACTTCAAAAATTGACCCTGAAGATTTTCTTGCAAATGATGTTGTAGAAAGTGCGGAGCGTGTTTCTGCTCCGTATAAGATGGCAAGCCGTTCATTCCATCCTGAAAACACTGTAATTAC
The DNA here is from genome assembly GCA_947167345.1 of uncultured Treponema sp. Taxonomy (GTDB): domain Bacteria; phylum Spirochaetota; class Spirochaetia; order Treponematales; family Treponemataceae; genus Treponema_D. Next base: position 8,631 of record CAMVHR010000041.1, on the reverse strand, counting down.
TATTGGTGGCGGTCAGACAGGCGTTACTGCTTGTGTTATTGGTGATGGAAAATCCGTTCCTCTTATTGCAGGCCCTTGTTCTGTTGAAAGTGAGCAGCAAATTCTGGATGCTGCTCATGCTGTAAAAAAAGCTGGTGCAAGGCTTTTGCGCGGCGGTGCTTACAAGCCAAGAACTTCTCCATACAGTTTTCAGGGAATGGGCGTTGAAGGCATTAAGCTTTTGGAACTTGCTAAAAAAGAGACAGGTCTACCTATTTGTACTGAACTCATGGCTATTTCAGAACTTAAATATTTTGAAAATGTAGACTTAATTCAGATTGGTGCAAGAAACTTCCAGAACTTTGACCTTCTTAAGGAGCTTGGAAAGACTAAAAAGCCTGTTTTGCTCAAAAGAGGTCTTTCTGGTACAATCAGCGAGCTTTTAATGTCTGCTGAGTATATAATGGCTAACGGCAATGAAAATGTCATTCTCTGCGAGCGTGGCATCCGTACTTACGACTCTTACACACGTAACTGCCTTGATTTGAGTGCTGTTCCATATCTTCATAAAGTGTCGCATCTCCCTGTCGTTATTGATCCTAGCCATGCATGCGGAATCCGCTGGATGGTTCCTGTTCTTGCCCAGGCTGCTGTTGCTGCTGGTGCGGATGGTCTTGAAATTGAAGTTCACTGTCATCCTGAAAAGGCTTTGAGTGATGCTTCCCAGCAGCTTACTCCTGATCAGTTTGAAGCCCTTTGCCAGAAGCTTGGTAAATATGCTGCTGTAGAGGGAAAGTCCCTGTGATTGCAGTGCATTTGAATTGAGCATTGACAGACTGTATATAAAGGCATTAATATAAAAAGACATTTTTAAGGAGCTTTCTGTTTATGAATAAAGATTTTGAGACTCTTGATAAAGTTGTGGGGCGCGTTCCTGATTTTCCAAAGCCTGGTGTTCTTTTTTATGATATAACAGGTATTTTGCGCCATCCTGATGCTTTTAAATACAGTATTGACAGAATGGTAGAGATTTATAAAGACGAGAAGATTGATGCTGTTGCTGCCATAGAATCTCGCGGTTTTATTTTTGCAGCTCCATTTGCAGAAAGAATGGGTATTCCACTCATTCTTATCCGCAAGAAAGGTAAGCTTCCAGGAAAGACTTATTCTTGCAAGTATTCTCTTGAGTATGCAACTGCTGAAATTGAAGTTCATGTAACTGATATTCAGAAAGGTCAGAATATTCTTCTTGTTGATGATCTTATTGCTACTGGTGGAACTCTTCGCGCTGCACAGAACCTGATAGAGCAGGGCGGTGCAACAGTTAAGAATGTTTTCGGTGTTATTGGACTTCCATTCCTTGGCTATGAAAAAGTTCTTGAGCCGATTAAGGCGACAACGCTTATAAATTATAATTCTGAAAAGATGGCTTAAAAATTCAAGCAAACTAAACAAAAAGGGCTGCCCTAGTTTTTGGACAGCCTTTTTTTTTATGCTTAAAATCTTTCTATTTATTTTCCTCCAGAAACAGGCTTAAAGAATCTATCATTTCACTAAAACTGTCTTTCAGCTGCTTCATTATTATTTTTGTCTTTCGGCTGTCATAGCTGACAACCTCCCCAGACGGCATTAGCAGTTCGTAAGGCTGAATGTTCAATGCATTAGAAATGGAAACGAGGGTATCCAGAGAACATGGCTTTCTTCCTGTTTCTATGTCACTGATGTATTTGTCCGTAATTCCTACTTTGTCTGCAATGGCTGATTGGGTAATACCCTTTTCCATGCGGATTCTTTTTATGTTGGCGGCATAAATCTTAACAATCTGTTCTATAGAAGTCATATCTTTGTAATTAAAAACGAATGTTGATAAAAACATAACAGAAAAGTTTTCGGAAATTCCGACTTATAGCTATTGATATATAACTATAATTTATATATAATCCGATAATAAGTCGGATATAGTAACTTATAGACGGAGTTTGATAAAGTTTTATGGACATTGATTATATAATTGTTCAGGCTGGCGGAAAAGGAACAAGACTTGGGCAGCTTACTCACAATAAGCCTAAAGCACTTGTTCCTGTACAAAATCTTCCATTGATATTTCATCTTTTTAAGAAATTTCCTTCCAAGAAATTCATAATAATAGGAGATTATAAGTTTTCAGTTCTACAAAAGTATCTGGAAGCATTTGCAGACTGTGATTATAAACTTGTGAATGCAGAAGGCGGTCATGGAACTTGTTCTGGAGTTTCAGAAGCACTTTCTTTTGTTCCTGAAGGCAAGCCTTTTATGCTTGTCTGGTGCGATTTGTTTTTGCCGGAAAATTTTGAGCTTCCTGTTGAAAACGGAAACTATATTGGAATATCAAAAGATTTTAGCTGTAGATGGAAATACGAATCTGGCAATTTTTGCGAAGAAGCCAGTGATGCTCATGGTGTTGCGGGGCTTTTTGTATTTTCAAATTCAGCACTTTTAAAGGGGCTTCCTACCGAAGGAGAGTTTGTCCGTTGGCTTTCTGAACAGAATATTGAATTTAAAGAACTTTCTCTTTCTGGAACTCGTGAGTTTGGACTTCTGGATGAATATAAAAAGCTTGCTGTAGAAAAGTGCCGCCCGTTTAATAAAATGACTGTAACTGAAGACCGCATTATAAAAGAAGGTATAGATGACCGTGGAAAAATGCTTGCCGTTCGGGAAAAAGCCTGGTATTCAGAAGTAATGAAAAGAGGCTTCAAGAGCATACCGACAATATATTCTCTTAATCCCTTGCTTATGGAAAGGATTAAAGGTTTGAATGTATATGAATATGCCACTAAAGGAAGTGATTTTTCATTTGAATGGAAAAAAGAAGTCCTTGAAAAAATAATTACTTGTCTTAAACATCTTCAAAATTTTGGAAGTGTTGCAAGTGACAGAAAAAGTTTTGATGATGCCTATATAGAAAAGACAGAGGACAGACTTGAAAAAGTTAAAAATCTTGTTCCTTTTGCCAACGATGAATATGTAACTGTAAACGGAAGAAAATGCCGTAATGTCTTTTATCATTGGCAGGAACTTAAAGAAATCCTTTCTTCTTACTTTCCAAAAGAATTTAAATTCATTCACGGAGACTGTACTTTTTCCAACATAATGCTCCGGCAGGATAACAGGCCTGTGCTCATAGATCCTCGCGGATATTTTGGTAAGACAGAACTTTTTGGTGATGCCGCTTATGACTGGGCAAAGCTTTATTACTCTATAGTTGGAAATTATGACCAATTCAATCTTAAAAGGTTTGCTTTAGACATTCGTGAAAATGATGTTGTTTTGAACATAGAGTCAAATCATTGGGAAGACATGGAAGATGTTTTCTTTGAACTGTTGAAAAATGATGTTGGTAAAAGGCAGATAAAGGCTATTCATGCAGTAATTTGGCTTAGTCTTACAACATACGCATGGCAGGATTATGATTCTGTATGCGGTGCTTTTTATAACGGATTGTACTATCTGGAGGAAGTGTTGTGAAAGAATACTTTGACGGCATATTAAAGACTGTAAAAGATTCTGTGGATTCTTTGGATTATGGTCGTTTTGAGGCTCTTGCAAAAGAATGTGTAAATGCAATCAACTGCGGTAAAAAGGTTGTTGTCAGTGGATTGGGAAAGAATGTTCCCGTGTGCGATAAATTCGTTGGAACAATGAATTCACTTGGGCTTCCTGCCGTGTTTATGAATACAAATAGTGCCGTTCACGGTGATATCGGCATGGTAAATGAAGGCGATGTCGTAATAATTCTTACTAAATCTGGCGAAACCTGCGAATCTGTGTATCTTGAGACACTTCTTGAAAAAAGAAACTGCATAATATGGCTTTTGAGTTTTGTTGAAATTTCTACGCTGACAAACAAACTTAATGAACGTTGTCTTATTCTTAGCCTGAATAATGAGGGCGATAAATGGAATATTGTTCCAAACAATTCTACCACGGTAAATCTGATTGTACTTCAAGGACTTGCCATGGAGATTGCTGACAGGCAAGGTGTGACCCTTGCAGATTTTAAAAAGAACCATCCTGGCGGACACATAGGAGTTCAGCTTAAAGATGTCGGCTGAGGAAAATGTTTGTAATGGCGTTGTCTTGTCCGCTCTGCCAAAGACTTGGATTTTGGATTTGGACGGTACTGTTGTAAAGCACAACGGCTACAAGAGTGATGGACAGGACAGTCTGCTTCCTGGAGCAAAGGAATTCTTTAATTCCATAGATCCAAATGACATGATTGTTTTTGTTACATCACGCATTGAATCTGAATGTGGAAAGCAGACAGAACTATTCCTGCATGACAGCGGAATTCGCTACGACCGTATAATTTACGGGGCTCCCTATGGTGAGAGGATTCTTGTAAATGATGACAAGCCAAGCGGTCTTTGCATGGCCTATGCATTTGCAAAGAAGCGTGATGGAGTAGAGTTTCCATCTTTTACGGTGGATAGCTCTTTATAGACTTTAACTGACGGATTTTGCACCTTTTGTTTGATTGCTCCTTAGAAGGTGTGAATGGAGTGGAGCATGGGCCTTGCAATTACAGGCGAGTTCTTTGACATTTCTATCTATAAGAAAGGAATTTTCTACAGTAGACAAAATACTTTGAATAAAATATTATACAAATATGGAATTGAATTCCATATTTGTATAAAAGAGGGTACGATGTCAGTAAAAAGAACTGCAGAAGCATATTTAGAGTATCTTTCTAACCATTTTCCTTGTGTTGTAGTGACAGGGGCAAGGCAGACAGGAAAGACTACCCTTGTAAAGGAATTTTCAAAATCCCTGAAAAACGTCCAGTATGTAACGCTGGATTACCCAGCATTGAGGAATCTGGCTCGGACAGATCCAGAACTTTTTCTTCAGCAGTATAAGACTCCCCTCATAATTGATGAGATTCAGTATGCTCCAGAGTTGCTTCAATACATAAAAATACGCATTGATGAGAACCGACATAACGGAATGTACTTTCTTACAGGAAGTCAGATGTTTCGCCTGATGAAGAATGTGAGTGAATCTCTTGCTGGAAGGGCAGGACTTTTGCAGCTGTACGGCTTTAGCCATTCAGAGATTCTTGGGGCAGAAGATAAGCCTTTTATTCCCAGTGCTATGCTCCGTGCGAAGGCGGAGGAAACCGTTACTACTGTCTTTGACAGGATAGTGCGAGGCTCTATGCCTCAAATGGTGGTTGATACAACCCTGACGCCAGAAAGCTTTTTCGGAGAATATGTGCAGACATATCTTGAAAGGGATATACGGGAGCTTGTTGAAATAAAAAACGAGCGGAAATTTCTTCAGTTTATTTCATGTGTGGCAGCAAGAACTGGGCAGGAACTAAATGTAAGTGATATTGCAAAGGATGTGGGCATTGATGCAAAGACAGCAGACAGCTGGCTTTCTTTGCTTGTAACTTCGGGAGTTGTATTTCTTCTGCAGCCGTATTCCGGAAATACTGTAAAAAGGATTGTAAAGCGTCCTAAGCTTTATATGATGGATACAGGTCTTGCCTGTTATCTTTCTCTATGGAATAATCCTCGATCTCTTGAAGTTTCTGCAATGGCAGGAAATATGTTTGAAACGTATGTAATTACTGAAATCATAAAAACTTATACAAACAGCGGCATGGATGTTCGGAGCAGGCTGTCTTATTATCGGGACAACAATGGCAAGGAAATTGATTTAATAATAGAAGAAAATAATGTCCTTTATCCTATTGAGATTAAAAAGTCTGCAAATCCAGGATCTGATGCCTTAAAAAACTTTACCGTGCTTTCGAGTCTGGATAAGAAGATTGGAAAAGGTGCTGTCATTTGCCTTTCTCCGTTTTTGATTCCTATTGATGCTAATACGATGTTAGTCCCAGTTTCTGCTATTTAGATTTCCGCTCCTAAAATGTCAAAGTTCTGTTTTTTGATGCAGGCGACTTCTTTGACATTTCTATCTATAAAGTTATATAATCAAGGTATGTATTTTAATGCAGATATTGTACTTGACAACAAAAAACTTCCAGAGATGCTAAGGGAAGATTTTGCTGATTTAGAAAGGTTTTATAATAACGGAGACTGGTTTAACTATGGTCTGACTTTGGAAAACTCAGTTCCGTCAATAAAAGCTTTTTATTCAAATGGTACGATTGACAGCGAGATGTTCAGCTTAATACGAAAAAAATTTGGAATTGCATAGTATGAATCTTATTGATTTTGATGGTATGCCGGCCAGCTATCGTGTTTACGGTGGTAGTGCGGGGCGTAAGAACGGAATACAGTATGACGGAAAGAATTATCTTATAAAGTTTCCTGGTAGTACATCAGAAATGCAGAATGTTGCCATAAGCTATACAAACAGTCCTTTGAGCGAATACATAGGTTCTCACATATATGAGATTTTAGGCATTCCAGTTCATAAAACTTTACTTGGATTTAGAAATGGAAAGATTGTAGTGGCTTGTGAAGATTTTCTTAGTGATACAGACCATCTTTATGAATTCGCTCAACTGAAAGTTACGTTTACGCCCCATTTTGTCGATTCAAATGGAGATATTACAAATGGAACAGGTACAGACCTTAAAGAAATTCTTTTGACAGTAGAGCAACATGATATGCTTAAAGATATTACAGGAATTGAAGAAAGGTTTTGGAATATGTTTGTTGTGGATGCCCTTATTGGAAATCCTGACAGAAATAATGGAAACTGGGGCATAATTCTTCATGCGGATAAAAGTTTTTCCATTGCTCCTGTGTATGATAATGGAAACTCTTTTAATAATAAGTGGGATGATGAAAAAATGGTCAGGGTAATGTCTGATCATGACATGTTGAAAAACGAAGCTTCAGAAGGTAAGACTTGTGTGTTTACAATGAAAAAGAAACGCATAAATCCTTATCATCTGATTTCAGGAATGGAATATGAGGGATGCAATGAAGCTGTAAAACGGCTGGTTCCAAAAATGATTTCTGAATTTGATGTAATGGTGCAATGCATGGATGAAATCCCTGAAAGTTTTAAGAACCTTACAGTGATGACGAAGGTTCAAAAAGATTTTTTTGTACTATTGATAAAAAAAAGGCTTGAGGATGTATTCAAGCCTGTATATGAAGAGTTGAAAAATAAATAAGAACATTATTGTTCTAGTGATATAAAAACTATAAAAAACTCCTTGAACTTATAGATAGAAATGTCAGGTTCAAGGAGTTTTTTTTATGAAAGAGAAGAATAATACTAATACAAGACTTCAAAATGTAAAATTCATTCTGTCTAGTAAATTGAAAAGTTCTTGGCGTGGAAGAAAATTATTCCTTTCTATATATAAAAAAAATAAAGGTTCTGGAAAGACTGCTTATATTATTTTTCCAGAAGATGATGCTGAACTTAATTATTATGGGCTTTTATATCTAAATGATTTATCTGATTTCTCTTCTTTTGATTCTTTTGTGATAATTACATCCTGTAATATTGTTGCAAAATCAGCTTTATATTTTTGTAATAAAATTAGAAATATTTATGAAATCTCAAAAGAAAATTCAGATCAGATAATTTCATATTTCTCGCTTTATAATTTTTATAACCACACATATTTAATTTCACTAGATATTCCAGATGCAAGAAGGGGGTCTAATATATTAGGGAAAAATGGTATTACAAAAGAGTTGATTGTAGGTGTTGGGATTTACCGTATTATGCCTTTTAGGCAGGATAAGCATAGCATTGTGTATGACGGAGACCTTATTGAAATAAAAGAATTTATAGACAGAAAATGGTAATGATATGCAAATAAAAAAATATTTGAGCAGAAAATATGATTTTCTCTATAGAAAGTTTCCCTGTAATATTCTTGTAGAAATTACAAAACATCGGGCAATTATTAATGGTTATAAGATTTATAAAAACTTGCTGAAAAAATATGGTGACAGTGTTGCTATTTCCATCTGTCCATATAAGGGAACAGGAGATGTATATCTTGCTGCAGGTTTATTTAGTAATTCTGTTTTGAAACATGAAAATAATGTTTTTTGTGTTATAGGAACGTCAAATGAAGAAGTTGCAAGACTTTTTTTTGTTCAGCACATTGAGGTCTTGAGTCTACAAGAAATGAATTCTCTTTTTAGATTTGCAGTTTTTACAGGGATTAGAAGAACTGGAATAAGTATATTGCATCCTAATCCACCTAAAGACCATACAGGGATTATAGATTTCTTTAGGAATATAAACGACATAAATTTTGCGGATATAATTCGATATAGCACATTAGAGTTTAAAGATGTGGGGACTCCTGTTTTTCCTGATTGCAATCAGGATATGGAAAGCCTGTTTTATCATTTGAACCTTAAAAAAGGAAAAACTGTTTTACTTGCTCCTTATTCTTATACGCTTGACAATTTTAATGGTTTGTTCTGGAGGAAGCTTGCGGAATCCTTATTAAATATGGGGTATTCTGTATGTACAAATATTGGTTCAAGGAACGAAAAGGCAATAGAAGGAACTAAAGGTATTTCTTTGAAATATGGAGAGCTTTATTCATTTTTAAAAATGGCTGGTATTTTTATAGGTATAAGAAGTGGGCTTTGTGAAATTGTAAGCTCAATTCCTTGTAAGAAAATAATTCTGTACCATCCGTTTATATTTTGGGGA
>CAMVHR010000040.1 GCA_947167345.1 uncultured Treponema sp. | reverse complement strand
GCCTTGCTACCATATATGTATCATCTGCATTTGTTTCTTTTTTCCCATCTGGGTCAATATACCTGATAGGATTATTCGAGCAGTAGTTATACAAATGGCAGTTTTCAATAGTAATAAGAATTGAATTCATTAAAAGTTTTTAATGCTAACTATACTGTAGCACTCCTTATAGTACTTATTTGCATTCTATGAAAATTTTGACAAACCTTCAATATTGAAATACCACATATCTTAAATCAATTTGGGACTTCAATTTTATAAACAGTTCTCTCAATATCAGATGTAAAAAGAACATATTTTGAATTGAAATCCCAGTCTTGAAATCTTGAATACTTTTCTAACCCGTCTGCAAGATAATACATTACATTCCGTTCAATATTATAAAATAATATATCAAGACGTGTCTCATTTTTATAAAAAATCATGATACAGTGTGTATCAGGAGAACTTGAAATGCGATAATCCATATCATTCTGTAAAGATGTGACTAAAATTTCTCTTAAGATTTTATTTCTTTTAAAATCGTAATTTATTAATAACACTTCCTCGGATTTTTCAACAAGCATATAAAAATCATTATTTGTTTTGCCATTTGTAGTACTTAGCAATCTGAAACTATACGGCAATTTTACAGCATCAGATTTATAGTCAAAAGAAAGATCTTTTTCAAATCTATTAATCAAAACAGAATTACCATAACTGCCAAACTGATATTTTCTCAGTCGTTTATCATTTCCATCTTCATGCGGCTGAAAAAGTTTCTTAGGCTTATCCTGCTTAACAACTTTTTGGATATAAGGATCAAAAGTACAAACGAGCCCGGCTCTGTCCTGAAATATTATATTATTATTCACAACATAAAAAAGGCCTCCGTATTCCCGACATACAAAAGAGCACTTTTCATCATTTTTCAAATTTAAAATATAGAAATCACAATCAAATGTACCATCATATAAAGAAATAACAATATCATCATTATTTAATGATTTTGCAAAACAAATTCCTTCATCTTGATTGAATTCTTTTGTTTCACTTAAATCGTATTTTTTTATATTCAACTTACAATTCGTAATTTCCGTAGAACAAAATCGAGTATCAACAATATTTTTATTACAGCCAATGATATTTACTGCAATAACCCAAAAAAAAAGAATATTTTTCATTTTTAGAATTCCTTGATAGTATCGAAACGTCTCTGTAATTCTTCTGATGGCATAAAAGGATTTTGATGTATTCGCATTAAAAAAGTTGAAACATCTGTTTCGCTCGATAATCCTTTTTTTGAAAATATTTTACTTTTTTCTCCATAAGAATCCTTTAGACTTTCATAATTTTTCCCAATATTACAATCTGGAAAGTAAATATTTATTTCAAGATTTAAATTAATATCCTCTACAATATTAATTTTACCAAGTTTTTTTCCGTCCTTCGCCCCGTGAGCACCTGTAATAACTAAATCTGTAATACAATCTGAGAGATTTGATAATACAAATATATATTCTTCTTTAGTTTCAATATTTATTACATTATAATCCTGTATATTCTCATTTATAAGAATACTTTCTACTCGATCATCTTCATAATTCAAAGGTATTTCATTTGGAGCAACATTTATTAATGCAATTGGAGTATAAATTTTTCTTATGATAGATAGAAGTTCTGTTTTACGTTCTTCTGTCAAAACATTTTTTTTAGAACAAGAATTAAATAAGAATCCAATAACCATCATAGACAGTACAGATTCCAAGATCATCCTTCCTTCAGGATCCGTATACCTAACAGGATTATTCCCCGCATAGTTATACAAATGGCAGCTTATCTGAGTAACTTTCGTTTTTAGTTCGTTCTCAGCTATTTTTGCCGCGACAAGCCAGCCTTTTGAGATTGTAGCATTACTTTTTGTCTGTAAAGCCTGCATTTTATCTAGACCTATTACTTTTTTGGTAAAGCCTACCATGATTTTCCTATTTTTTCTACCTTACCTATGAAATGTAGATTTTGCATGCCATGTGACAGGCAGACTTAGACGCGGAAAACTGGACTTGAACATCTTATTTATGTTTATGTGTATTTCTAAAGCAATTGTGATTCAAATAAAAATCAAGGTTTGGGAAAAAAAATACTTCCATAATAAATAAGCACAAATACGACAGATCTTTTTTTACAATAATTGCAACAGGTGCTATGAGCATAAGAGTTATACAAACCCCAAGTACTTGAATCACCATAGTTTTACATCTTTTTTCAGAAATTCCTACAACCGTATATAAAAAAAATTTAATGACAAAATATATAAAGTTAAAACCTATAAGATAATATATTACGTCTTCGAGTGCAATTTTTTGATCTATATTTCTTGAAGTTAAACACAAAGATGCAAGAATGATAATGCTAGATATATTCATAAGCAAGAAACACCATAAACTCGTTTTTTTCCTCTTAAAAAAATTATTGTTCTTCTTCTGTTGCATTTTTATTCCTTAACTCAAATCTTATTCCAAATAATGCAGCACAATCAAAAACAAAAGACTCATTATGCTTGTAGGAAAATTCGAATCCTGTATTTATACCAAAAGATGCAGATCCTGATACATTCCAATCCTTGAATGGTAAATTAACTCCAAGTGATCCATTGAATGAAAAGAGTCCTGCTCCAGCGTGGACTCCAAATCCTTCTTGCAAGTCTATGCCTGCATTAGCTGTTAGCAGATCGTATCCTCCTCCACAAAAAAATATTCTTGAAAGACCTTCAAAAATCTTACCGATAAAGCCTCCGTTCGGATAGTCTGTGGCAATTGTTTCTGAATAAGCTGAAGAAGCTCCTACTGAAATTTCTGCCCTCAAATCACTTACATAGCTTTGATTCCAACAATGCTTTTCTGTCTTTATTTGCCCCCTTTCGATTCTTGAACCTTCTCTATAAACATAATTTTTTTCATAGTATGGTGAATCCGTAGCTTCATTTGAATCACTATGCTGTTCATTGTACATCCATTCTCCAATGCCAATTGTTGCAACTGATATAATAATGGGAACAAGAGGAAACTCACCATCTGGATCAACATACCTGACAGGATTGTTCGAGCAATAGTTATACAAATGGGAGTTTGTTTATCAATGCCTGAAGTGGATGGAACTTGACCTCCTGTTTTTGAAGATAAATGGTCTAATAAACCTTCAGTAAAATTAGCACCTAACGGATTCATTCCAGATGTTAAACCGAAACTTAAAACCGAGAAAGCAGCACTCATTGCATCATCCTTTCCAAGAAAATCAACAAAATTATCTCTATAAAAAAAACATTGTAGATTGATCCGTCATCATTATTTGGATCTGTTGCAATAAATGAAGAATTTAGGGCTTTAGTATCTGTAACAAAAAGTAATCTTGTTTTTGATTCCCCTTTGATGGTAAAAACATCATAATTCTTTCCATCAAGTTTAATATTAAAACGCTTCAAGGTCACTTTTGTAGTAGTCTGTAATTCTATACCTCCTTGCCGGATTTCTATTACATCTTTTGTTCCTGACAAGCTATAAGAATGACCGTTTATATTTCCTGTTTCTCTAGTTGCCCGATAATGTTCGATATTTGTTGAAAAAACCGCTGGACAATTTCTAAGATTAGAATCATATAAACTGTTATAGTGATAATCACCTTCAGCAGCTCTGTTCCAAGTTGCCCTTCCATCTGGGTCTGTATACTTAATCGGATTATTCCCCGCGTAGTGGTACAAATTACAATTTTTAGGACCAACTATCCTTTTTTGCCGCATTTCTACGGAATTTATCAAAGTAACCAAGTTTTTAGACTGGGATTTTATATTTTTATTTAAGCTATAGGTCATTTTTTCTCCAGAATATCTGTTTTGGCTCCAGGGGAAGAGCGAATTTTACGTAATTTTCGCTCTTTCCCTGCCATCGTTAAACAAATCCCTATTTGGTGGATTAAAATCCAGTGTTTTCAAACGAGTTGAAAACACAAGATGTAGAAAACAAAATCAATATACTCAGTTAGTAATTCTAACTAGATAAATGATTCCAGAAATGATACTAATGCAAAATATAGTTGTTATAAATATTCGAATAATATTTATTGCCTTTATTAGAAATTGTATTCTCCTTAAAAAAATGTCATTTGTTTCTAATTTTTGAATTTTCTTCCATGTAAAATTTGATTTTTCTTGATCTGAAATACTAGAGCCTTTAATTGGTATATAAATAATTGTTAAATTTTGGGCTAACTCGTCATATTCCAATTTACTTAAAGTTGCAATTAATTTTGTTTTATTAATAATAAGAAAGAAAAAACAAAGAATCAAACAAAAAAAACTAAGGAATAATAAACTAAGAAAAACTTTTATCAGAAACATATTATTCCTCCACCGGTAAAGGTTGGTTATATTGTTGAGTATATGCTTCTTTAAAATGTTCCAAAATATCAGGTCCAATATTACTCAATAATCCATTGTCAACTGCATTTTTGCATTTTTCCAAGCTTCTTTAAAGGATTGACCTTCACCATATAACTGAGTTGTTGTAGATGTGGTTAAAGCATGGCCTTCTCCTCCAGATGTACCCACACCTATGTGAAATGAAACATAAAAGTTTTCAATTGGTCCATCAATCGGAATATTTATATCACCGCCAAGATTAAGTCCAAATATAAAACCAAAAGTAAATGAACCGCCCATTGTTTCTGTAAGTCCAGCTACATCTGAAATATGTTCTGCAAATGGTGCCCATGAAATTGATCCTGTTCCACTTGCTCCCAGAGATGGTGCAAACCCACCACCAGAAATTTGATAAGTACCAATTTGATAATTTCCATTTTTATCAATCCCCATAATCAATCCAGTTTCTACCGTTAAACCAGTTCCACAACTTACAGTAACAGTAATACCAGCCATAAAGACATCTCTTCCATCAGGGTCTATATACTTGACAGGGTTATTTGCGGCGTAGTGGTAAAGGTTTAAGTTTACAGAGTTAAACACTCCTCCCAGGCCTGGAAGCTGAGAATTATCTTTACCTGCCTGTGGAATATACTCACCCAAAGCCGGGTCTGTCGAAAGCCATACAGAAGTCTGAGGATCTAGGTAACGTGCACCATAGTAATACAGCCCAGTCTCCTCGTCGCGTTCCTTTCCAGTAAACTTATACGGCATGTCTACATAGTTTTCATTCTGGAATTTGTCTACCCATTCTTCACCATACGGAGTATATTCTATCCTCTGATATTCCTCACCCTGATAATCCGTTACTAGCTGAGCACCACCTAAATGATCAGAATGATAGTAATATGTTTTGTGAGATTCCTCACTATAAGTATGTGGTCGTTTCCAACTGTTCATCTGAGAAATAATTCTTTCTGAGCCTAAATATATATGCTTTGCAGTCTGATCATTGTTGGCATTGCCGTCATGCCATGTCCACATGCGATTAAAGTACAAAGTTTCTTCGTAAACAGTCCATTTATTGGTTCTTTGTCCGTCTTCTCCATATACATAAGATGCATGCTTATCTCCTACAATGCTTCTTACAAGCCTGTCGCGTTCATCCCATGTATATTCAGCCACCATCTGCGTATCAGGAGGATTATTACCAGATTGTCCACCAATTCCCCAACCGAAATCTAAATGACATCCCTCTTACGAGCTTATAAAGCTTACGGTAAAGGCTCTTTTTGTTACTGAAGGTTTAGGATTTTCTTTTAGTGTAATAACTTTCATATAGTCCGAAACACAAGAAGCATTCCTATATCAGTATATAAACCTTACGTCCCTTTTGCAATAGGAAATCTAAAAATTTGATTCAGAGCAACCGATTACAAAATTAAGTTCTGTCTACTCAGAGTTCTTCAGTTTTTATAATGCGTTTACCCTGACATCATGAACGATATTTATTTAAATTAACTTATTTTGTAAAAATTTTATAAAATTTCACTTTTCTTCTGAAAATTTTATGATACAATTAAATTGTCGTGATTATGAATAGAAAAACAGGTGTAGTTATCCCCCTTTCTGCCTTATATACAAAAGATTGCGAGGCAGTTGGTGATTTTTTGGCTCTGAAAGATTTTGCAGACTTTTGCAAGCAGTGTGCTTTCAGTGTAATACAGCTTCTTCCTGTCAATGACACGGGAATGCAGTCATCTCCATATTCAGGACTTTCTGCCTTTGCCTTGCATCCTTTGTACATACGCATAAGTGCCTTGCCAGAATTCAGCACTGCATATAAAGGAAGCAGAAAATTTGCAACTGCATACAGGGAATTCAACAAGGAATTCAAATATTCAAAAAGATTTCAATATGAAAAGCTGTTGACGGCAAAAACAAACCTTCTTCACATGCTATATGATTATATAGAAAAAAAAGAAAGGAAAAGCTCAGCAGGAAAAGATACCGCATCCAAGTTTGAACTGGAACTGGACCGATTTGCCAACGAAAACAGCTGGATTCCGTACTACGCGGTGTTTAAGGATTTAAAAGACTCTGCAATGCAGGCTTCATGGAAGCACTGGGATGAAAGCCTTCAGAAATTTACAAGAAAACAGATTGAGCAGAGATGGAATAACAGGGCTTTGCTTACAAGCCATAACTTTTTTGTATGGTGCCAGCTGAGAGCCTCTCAGCAATTCAAGGAATCAGCAGATTATGTACGTTCTCTCGGCATAACGCTAAAAGGAGACATTCCTATTCTGATGAATGAAGATAGCGCAGACTGCTGGGCATGGCCTGAATACTTTAATCAGGAACAGAGGGCCGGTTCTCCACCAAGCGGAGACACTCCTCTGGGACAAAACTGGGGATTTCCAACTTACAGCTGGGACAACATTGCAAAAGACAACTTTACATGGTGGAAAAACCGCGTAAAAACAGCCGCCCAGTATTATGATGCATTCCGCATTGACCACATTCTGGGCTTTTTTAGAATATGGTCTGTAAGTGAAAAAGAAAGCTCCGCATATCTCGGTCACACGTCTCCATGCAGTTTCATTTCAAGGAAACTGCTTGAAGAAGCAGGCTTTGACACAGGCAGAATAAACTGGCTGTCAAAACCTCACATTCCTACAAAACTTATTGAGGACATAACGTGGAATCATGAAGAAGCCATTTCAATGCTCCAAAAAATCTGCAACCGCGTAGGAACAGAAGAACTTTGGAACTTTAAAGATGAAATTACAAGCGACAGCTTAATATACAGCCAGCATTTTTCAGATGACGGCAACAAAGATGCTGCTGTAAAGCAGGCTTTTGCCAGCAAATGGCGCGACAGGGCATTAATTGCAGCTGACAGCGACAACTTTACTCCTGTATATTCTTACACACAGTCAACAGCATGGCAGTCACTCAATTACGAAGAGCAGGAAAAATTGAAAAAACTGTTTGACAGACTTGCAGAAGAAGAAAACCTTCTGTGGAAAAAGCAGGCTATTCAGGTGCTTACACCTATATGTTCGGCAACAAACATGATTCCATGTGCAGAAGACTTGGGCGTAAACCTGGCATGCATGCCTGAAGTTTTAAAACAGCTTTCCATACTGTCTTTAAAAGTTGTCAGATGGAACAGAGTTTGGGAAAAAGACGGACAGCCTTACGTTCCGTTTTCTGAATATCCAGAATTAAGCGTTACAACAACATCAGTACATGACAGTTCTACGTTGCGCCAGTGGTGGAACACCGAAAAACAGTCTGTGGAAGAATATCTTAAAATGTCAGATGCACAGGAAAAGCCTTCTAAAGATGAAGAATTTTCAGAGGCAACAGCACAGTTCTGCCTTAAAACATCTGCCTTGACAAAAAGCGGCTGGTTCATAAATCCTTTACAGGACTATCTGTTCCTTCAGCAAAAATATTTCATGCAGAATCCTGATGAAGAACGCATTAATGTTCCAGGTTCTGTAAATGACTTCAACTGGACTTACAGGCTGCCTGTCTCTGTTGAAGAACTTGCAAAAGACAAGGCTCTAATAGAAAAAATAAAAGAAATAGCAGGCATACATGATGCTGAAGTTTCTTTGGGAGAGTAATTATGAACGTATCGTACAACGAATTTCACATAAGTAAAAATGTACGTGATTTATGTCATTTCGACCAGAAGTTGTATTCTTCAAGCGGAAACGTAATTTTTGCAGATTATAAGGCTGTACAGAAATTCCAGACAAAGCTGAACGAGCTGTTTGACAAGCGTGGAGAACAGGAAAAACGAGTTTCTGCCGGAAGCCTTAATGCAATGGGACTAATCGATGAAATTTTCCATTATGTCTGCATGCTGTACAGAAGAGACAGGTCAGCAGTTGCATTCAAAAATCTTTTGAATGATTTGGACTCTTACTTCGGGAAAGAAAACATAAACACCCTGCTTTTTCAATTCATGGATGAATTTCCGCCTACTGCAGTGTATCAGGGAAAAATGACGAATCAGGAGTATCTTGAAAAGATATGTTTTGACGCAGGAACTAATCTTGAACGCAGCAACAGGGAACAAGTTCTTGAAGAACTTATCATGCTTCACCTTGCAAACGAAAACCCTGCATTTCATCCCTTCCAAATTCTGTTTGACGATACAAAGCTCAAGACAAATCCCATGTACATAAAGACATGGAATCAGATAAAGGCATATTTTCTGACGCAGCCTGTTTTTGGTCCTAAAAACAATGACCTCATCAACATGCTAAAAGAGCCTGTCATAGCATCTCCAACATCGCTTAAAGGACAGCTTGACTACATAAGGCAGTACTGGGCGGACTTGCTTGGGGAGTGGCTTTTAAAGCGTCTTCTTGAAGGCATGGACACAATAAGTGAGGAAGAAAAGGCAGCATGGCATCCGACAACAGGCGGCGATGTCGAGATGGCTTCATATTCTTATGAAAACCTGATGCAAGAATATGAACGCTTCAGCCCGGACCGCGACTGGATGCCAAAAGTAGTCCTTATGGCAAAGACCGTACTTGTGTGGCTGTATCAGCTTTCAAAAAAATACAACAGGGACATTACCCGTCTAGACCAGATTCCTGATGAAGAGCTTGACATCTTAAGAAATGAAGGGTTTACTGGACTTTGGCTTATAGGTTTGTGGCAGAGAAGCTATGCAAGCAAAAGAATCAAGCAGATAAACGGAAACCCGGAAGCAGCAGCTTCTGCATACAGCCTCTTGGATTATGAAATTGCAGACAACCTAGGTGGATGGGATGCGCTTGACAACCTTAGGAGACGCTGCTGGAGCCGAGGCATAAGACTTGCAAGCGACATGGTTCCTAATCACACAGGAATGGACGGCAAGTGGGTTATTGAGCACCCGGATTATTTCATTACTACGAAAGACTGTCCATTCCCTGGCTATACTTTCAACGGAGAAGATTTGTGTCAGGACGGAAGAGTTTCTGTCTATCTTGAAGACCATTATTACACAAAAAGTGACTGTGCCGTGTGCTTTAAGCGTGTAGACAATTATACTGGCGACACTACATACATTTACCACGGAAATGACGGAACGGGAATGCCTTGGAATGATACGGCCCAAATAGACTTTCTTAATCCAACGGCACGAGAAGCCGTCATTCAGCAGATTATGAAAGTTGCAGCAAACTTCCCTATCATTCGTTTTGACGCGGCAATGGTTCTTGCAAAAAAACACATTCGAAGACTGTGGTACCCAGAACCAGGACACGGAGGAGACATTGCAAGCCGCAGCCATTATGCACTTTCCTCGGAAGATTTTGAAAACCGCATTCCGAATGAATTCTGGCGTGAAGTTGTAGACCGCTGTGCAAAAGACATGCCTGACACATTGCTTCTGGCAGAAGCTTTCTGGATGATGGAAGGTTACTTTACAAGAACTTTGGGAATGCACCGAGTCTACAACTCCGCATTCATGAACATGCTCAAAAAAGAAGAGAACCAGAAATATCGTGACACGGTAAAAAACACAATAAAATTTGACCCTCAGATTTTAAAGCGTTTCGTAAACTTCATGAACAACCCGGATGAAGAGACTGCAGTCGCCCAGTTTGGAAGGGGCGACAAGTATTTCGGAGTCTGCACGCTCATGATAACAATGCCAGGTCTTCCTATGTTTGGTCACGGACAGATTGAAGGCTTTGAAGAAAAATACGGAATGGAATACACAAGGGCATATCGCGACGAACAGCCGGATGAGGGTCTTGTAGGCAGACACTGGCATGACATATTCCCTCTTCTGCACAAAAGGTATCTTTTCGCCCAGATTGAAAACTTTCTGTTCTACGATGTATGGAACAATGGAACCGTAAATGAAAACATCTTTGCATATTCAAACGGTGTCGGTAAAGAACGTACAATCGTATTCTACAACAATAAATATGAACGTGCAGAAGGCTGGATCAAGCAGTCTTGTGAGTATGCGGTAAAAACAGGAAGCGGAGAAAATGATGTTGTCATGCAGTCAAAATCGCTTTCAGAAGGACTGCTGTTGTCTCCAGGACACGACCATTTCTGCATATTCAGGGAACACAGGACCGGCTTATGGTACATCAGACGTAGCGATGACATCATAAACCAGGGAATGTTCGTTGCTCTTAATGGATTTGAATATCAAGTATATCTTGATGTCCAGCAGGTTACGGATACGGCAGAAGGAAAATATGCAAAGCTACATGAACTCTTGAACGGAAAAGGAGTTCCTGATTTGGAAATTGCATGGCAGGAATACAGATATAAAGACTTGTATGCTGCACTTGAAAAATTAGCAACACCAGAATTCTTTATGACAATCCATACACTGTTCACTCCTGTACCTGTGCTTGCAGCTCAAAAAACAGAACTTCCAAAAATAGACAAGTTCCTTGCAAGCATAAAAGAACAAGCCATTGAATATTATACAATGGAAGCAAAGTTTGCAGCAGAAGAATATGCAAACAAAGTTGAAATCAAAGATGATTCTGAAGAAAAAAGTCCTAAACGAAAAAACACTCAGAAGGAAATCCGCAACATTCAGAAATCTATCGAAGCAACTCCAAAGCAAAGATATTCCGCATTCTGCAAGCAGATTGAATTTCTTGCAGCTTCTGCCGCAGCGGCACAAGGCGCTGAAAAATCAATCTCAGACTCTTCAACAACACGCTACCGCTATTCAACTTCTACTACAAGGACTACGTTTGACAATGACATTTATGAAGGTCTGCTCAAATACGAATATTCGGCAGAAATACTTTCAGGATTTGCAATAGTTTCTTCAGCTGGAATGAACTGCTGCTTGAAGTGGGGGTACAACAGAAAGCTGACGGAATGCATAATGAAAGCAGGCATGGGAACAAACACCATAAAAGAGACTTTCCTAAAACTGTTCAGAACAATGCCTATACGCAGCATGAATTTCGGCACGGCAAGTTACTTAAAGTCAACGTATGAAGTTGCAAAGAACCTGACTTATGGAGAAAACTCACATCTTCTTACAGGTGCAAATGATTTTAACGGAACAAGATGGTTTAATAAAGAACAGATGGAAGCAACATTATGGTACATACTTGCATCGGTCTCAATGTACAGTCCTCGCATAATGAGGGAGAACATTTACAAGCTGTACCGAACTCTAAACGCTGCACAGGAAAATGCAAATTACAAGTGCGAAGATTTTACTGAAGTCTTTAAACCTGTCAAAAAAACTGCTACAAGAAAGACAACAGCAAAAAAATCTAAAAAATCCGAAGCAAGTTCAGAGAATTCAAAACAGAAATAACAGTTTCTGAGTCATCAGGCGCAATGGCCGGTTTGTTAATGCGAACCGGCTCAAATGCCTTGATGACAGATTCATCTCTTTCTGGTGTTTCTCCAATGCACTGCTGAATAAAGTTTTCGTCTGCTGACGGAGAATTTCTGGCTACAAGAACTACAGCACCGTCGTCATCGAATGTATCCTTACGCAGCTTTGCCGCCGCATAGGCAGTACTTGTTTCCTTATCTGCATATACATGATATTTGGTAAAAAGTTCCTTACATGCATCTGTAATTGCAACATCAGACACCTCGGAAGGATATACAAAACTGCGCAGGAGCAAAGAGTTTGCCTTGAAAATATGTTCCATACGTTCAAGATTGGAAGGGTCAGCAGGATCCGCCTTAAGCCGTTCCGACAGAGGTACAAAGCTGTCCATCACCATAACCCTTCCTTCTGCATCAAAGCGAAGATTTTCCGATACAGGAACAATAAAGCCATTAACAGGCAAAGCAAGCTTCCAGCTGTAAAGACCGGAAACAAGATTTCCATAGTTACCGACAGGAAGTGCATAAAAAATGTCACCATAAACATCTTTCTTGATGCGTGAAAATGCAAAAGTATAAAAAAATGCCTGGGGCAACAGGCGACCAATATTAGCCGTATTTGCTACTGTCAGATGATATTTTGCTACAAGTTCCTGATTACTGAACACCTTGCGGATAAGGTTATGACAGTCCTCATCACTTCCATCTACTTCAATCGGATACACGTTGCCACCATTCCAGACAAAACTGCTTTCATCCATTCCGCGGAATTTTCCCCTTGGAGCAAGAAGCACGCTTTTTACAAGTTTTTTACCTTTCAAAGCCTGAGCCATGCAGGCTCCGAGTTCACCAGTAGTTGCATCCAGAAGAATCGATTTTTCACTTTTCATTTGCAAAACTGTTTCAAGGGCTGCTGACAGGTAAGAAACACCAAAATCCTTAAACGTCCCCGTAGGACCATGATAAAGTTCCATAATAAAAAGATTTTTATCAAGCTTATGAATTACAGGCTCAAAATAAAATGCCCTTGTAGCTATGGCTTCACAAATAATAGGACTGAACTCTTTATTTATCAATGCAGAAGTCAATGTTCCGGCCAGGTTTGCAAAAGACGTCTTTTCATTTGCATATAAAATCCAATTGCGAAGATCCTCGCATTCATAGGGAACGTATAAACCTCCGTCTGCCGGCATACAATTTAACAAAGCATCACTAAAACTTACTATATTTTTATCATCTCTCGTACTGACAAACTTCATGTATTTTTCCTTAAAAAAGAAGTATTACAATAGAATTCGTGTCTTATTATACCATATAGACAAAAAATTGTTCTAGTCCATTTATTTTTTATAAAAAATGCTATATGCTTATGAAAATGGCAGCAAATATTTTAGATGAAATTGTAGAAAAAAGAAAAGCAGATATACAGGAAAAGGGATATTCCTTTGGTTATGACATTCCTTCACAGCGCACACGGGGAAACATTGTTCCTTTCATTGCTCAGAAAGGAACTGTTCTTGAAATAAAAAGGGCTTCGCCAAGCAAAGGAGACATTGCCCCAGAGCTGAATGCAGCAGATACGGCAACAGCCTATGCACAGGCAGGAACTAGCGCAATATCAGTCCTAACCGAAGAAAATTACTTCAAAGGAAACCTTTTGGATTTAATGAATGCATGCAAGGCTGTTGACGACTATGCAGACGCACATCCTGATGCAAAGCGAGTTGCCATTCTGCGAAAAGACTTTCTGCTTGCACCAGAAGAAATAGATGTTGCATATCGTTGTGGTGCAGATGCAGTTCTTTTAATAGCACGAATTCTTGATAAAGACACAATGCGTGCAATGGCAGCAAAATGCGAAGAACTTGGCATGACGGCATTCATTGAATTACGGCTCAAAGATGACCTGAAAAAACTCGCTTACACAGCTCAAAAAGTAAATAAAAAATACATAGTCTGTGGAGTAAATGCACGGGACTTAAAAGATTTCAGCATTGACTTACTTACACCGGCAGGTCTTCTTGCAGACATTCAGGACATACTTGGAAAAGATGCCCGAGTCATCTTTGAAAGCGGAGTCCGCACCCCCATGGCAGCAGACTTTGCAGGAAGTCTCGGCTTTACAGGAATGCTTCTTGGAGAAGCCGCTGCTCGAAATCCATCAGAAGCAAGTGCGCTCGTAAGCAGTTTTGTAAATGCAAAAGAAACACCTCATTCACAGTTTTGGCTTGACTATGCTCAAATGATACATGAAAGAGCTGGAAGGGGAATAAAAAGACCGCTTGTAAAAATATGCGGCTTAACGACAGCAGACGATGCTCTTGCAGCGACACTTATAGCTCCAGACTTTTTAGGATTCATTTTCTGCGCAAAAAGCAAAAGAAACGTAAATGCAGAAGTTGTAAGACAAGTCCGAACAATTCTTGACGAGCATTTTGATCAGGAAGCTGCAGAAATGCCGGAGACATGCGAGCCAAACTTTGATGCAGACCAAAAGCCTATACTTGTCGGAGTCATTACGGAATGTGAAAGTGCAGAAGGCAGTCAAGCAATAAACCTTGTAAAAGAAGGAATTCTTGACGTACTTCAACTGCACGGTCAGACTGCGGTAGAACAATTCTTCCAGAGAGATGATATAAAACAGATACCGCATTATGCAGTTGTCAACGTAAGTACACAAGAGGATTTAGACAAAATCACAGACCTGCGTAAAAAAGGAGAACCAAGGATCCTTATTGACGCAAAATCTGGAAACGAAATCGGAGGAACAGGCATAACGATAAACGCACAGCTTGTTCAGCAGGTTGCAAAAAAAATAAAGCTCTGGCTTGCAGGAGGAATAAATCCTAATAATGTAGCAGGTATCATCAGTAATTTTCAGCCGGAACTCATTGACATTTCAAGCGGAATTGAATCAGCACCAGGTGTAAAAGACTATGATGCTCTTTTACAATTAGATCAGGAGATGGCAAAAGCAAAATGAAATTGTTTTACAATCTTTCAGGCTCTATTCTTTCTGCGCTAAAACGTTTTCCGGCAGTATTCCTGCTTAGTTTTTGTACTGCCGTCTGTTTTTTATTTTTATATATTACAGACAATATCGAAGGTAACTATGAAGATCTGGAGCACACACTTGCAGCCATGGCATGCTCTTCAATCTGGTGTGCTGTACTTTCGTTTCCAGCACAGTTATTCGCAGAACAGAGCCGAAAAAAACACATTCAAACCATTATTCAGATTTTCTGCATACTATTCTGTTTTGGATGGTACTTCTTCTGCCACAACATGGTGACATCAGACAAAGACAAGTTCTTTTTAATTTATCTATCAACACTTGTTGCATTAATTTCAATCTGCCCTTTTGCCCTGCGATATACACAGCATGTAAATGAAATTGTTCCAAACATCATAAGTTCCCTTTTTCAATCATTTATTATTCTTTCTGCCATATCAGTAGCACTATTCATAATTTCCACGGCTATTGAAACATTATTCGCTCCTAAGATTGATATAACCGAAGATGTCACAATGCCTATTTTAATTTTCTGCTGGATTGCAGTCTGCACAGATTATTTCATAGTCAATGTCTCAAAGCATCATGTAGACATTACCATTCCGCGCTTTTTAGGAGTGCTGTTTTCTACAATACTTGTTCCTCTGTATGCAATATTCATTATTGTACTTTACGCATACTTAATAAACTGTGCAGTCACAAAAGAATTTCCAATGCGTGACATGAACATGTTTTGCAGTTTCGCCACAGCTCTGTTTATTGTATTCTGCCTGTCGCTCAAATATTTTGACACGAAGCCTGCAAAACTTTTTTACATGATTGCACCTTTTGCAACAGTGCCGCTTATAGCAGTCCAAATAATCATTACTATAGATCGTGTAAAGGCACACGGCATTTCAATGAACCGCTATGCAAGCATGCTGTACATTCTTTTTACAGTCATTGTACTTGTACTTATTTTTATGAAGCAGGGGCGGTTCATACTGCATATATGTCCAATGATGTCTGCAATTGCACTCGTGGCAGGACTAACTCCTCTGAACTTGATAGATGTACCCATCCGAAGCCAGTCAAAAATAATTTACTCAGTCCTCAAAAAAAACAGTTTGTATGAAGACGGAAAAATTCTTACTGACAAAACAAAAGAAACACTTTCTGACAAAGACAAAAAAACAATCATAAGGGCATATAATAAAATCAAAAACTTTGACTCAAAGCCATTCGGAGAATTTGAACAAACTTTTGGATTTTCCGACAATGAAAATTCTGACAAATATAAATATTCGTTTGCCATAAAAAGTTCCAATGGAACAAAGGCAATAGACATTTCTTCATTCAAAGAGCTTTATACTCTTGACTATAAATTTGAAAACAACAGGGTCTTTATTTATTATGCAGGAAAAGAAACAGACATCACAGAGTTTGTCATAAAGAACATAAAAAAAGGAGATGTAAAGCAGACCTCTCCCCTTTTAATTGAAGATTCTTCAGGCTACACATGCATCATAACAAATCTGTCTTCATACGCAAAATCACAATTTAATGATGAAGGATTTGAAAATGCGGTAAAAAACAATACCCTTGACTTTTACTGCCACTCAATAGAAGGATTTGCCGTAAAATAGCATGATGATGTTCGACATTCGTTTCTGTTGACAAAAACAACGCTTTGGTCTATTATGCTACTGTAAAAAGTAATTACGAGGAGTATAACAGATATGTCAAAATCAACAGACGGCTTTTTTGACCGCTATGGCGGTAAATATGTTGCAGAAGTGCTCCGCCGGCCTTTAGATGAACTTGAAGCGGCTTTTTCTAAATATATGGCGGATAAGGATTTTATTCAGGAATTAGATATAATCCGCCGTGATTACATAGGACGAGAAACTCCTCTTTACTTTGCACCTACAGCAACAAAACTTCTTGGCGGTGCGCAAATATATATAAAGCTTGAAGGTCTTGCAAACACTGGAGCTCATAAAATAAATAATGCAATCGGGCAGTGTCTTCTTGCAAAACGCATGGGCAAAACGCGCATTATTGCAGAAACAGGAGCAGGACAACATGGTCTTGCAACAGCTGCAGCGTGTGCAAAATTGGGCTTAGACTGTACAGTCTACATGGGTGAAGTTGATGTTAGGCGGCAACAGCCAAATGTTGCGGCAATGGAACTATACGGTGCAAAAGTCTGTGCCGTTACTTCAGGAAGCAGAACATTAAAAGATGCCGTAAATGAAGCCATGCGTGACTGGGCTGCCAATTTTGACACAACACATTACGTATTGGGAAGTGCCCTGGGTCCTGCTCCTTTCCCTGACATTGTGAGAGAATTTCAGTCCGTCATTGGAAAAGAAGTACAGAAGCAGTGTAAGGAACGTGGCATTAAGATAGGAGCAATGGTAGCCTGCGTTGGAGGCGGAAGCAATTCCATAGGATTCTTTTCTCCGTTTATTGATGAAAAGTCCCCTCGTCTCATTGGAGCAGAAGCAGGAGGAATTGGTCCGAATGTTGGTGAAAATGCAAGCCGCATGACAGGAAATGCAAGTCGAGAAGGCATTGTACAAGGGTATAAAAGCCGTTTTCTGATTGATGAAGACGGACAGTCATTGCCAACACGTTCAATATCTGCAGGACTTGACTACATGGGTATTGGCCCCCAGCTGGCAGCACTTGGTGCCAGCGGTCGCGTTGAATTTACAGCAGTCAGGGACAAGGAAGCTCTTGAAGCTGTAAGTTTCTTTGCAAAAAATGAAGGCATTCTTTTTGCTCTGGAAAGTGCACATGCAGGAGCTGCTGCCATGAAAATTGCAAGGGAAATTCCTAGTGATCAGGCAATAATAATCAATATGAGCGGACGTGGTGACAAAGATGTATTCATTACAAGCCCTGTGTTCAGACCTTCAAAATGGCTGGACTTCCTGCATGCAGAAATTGAAAGGCTTGAATCTTCAAAAGATATACATGATGCAAAAATAATGGGAGTAAACTAATGTCTGAAAAAATAAAATTAATGAGCCATCTGGTTGCAGGATATCCAACAGATGAACTTGCCCTGACAGCAGCCCGTGCCCTTGTGTCAGGAGGTGCGGACATGCTCGAAATACAGCTGCCTTTCAGCGATCCTAGTGCAGACGGACCTGCAATTCAGGAAGCCTGTACAAAAGTTCTTTCCAGAAATTACCGTACACAGGACGGCTTAAACTTTATTGAGCAGCTGCATAAAGAATTTCCAGAAATACCAATCTATATAATGAGTTACGGTTCCCTTGTATATACTCCAGGAGTTGCAGCATTCTGTAAAAAAGCAGCACATGCAGGTGTAAAAGGCATGATTATTCCAGACCTTCCATTTGACAATGATGAAGGCCTAACACAAGCATGTAAGGACAACGGAATGGAAAACATTCCTGTTGCTGCACCAAGCATGGCACCAGAAAGACTTGCAAAACTTGCAAATGCAGGATTTGAACACATCTATGCAGCATTGCGTGCAGGCATAACAGGAAGCAAGACAACAATTGATGAGAATACAACAAAATTCCTTACCGCTGTCGGACAGGGAAAAAGCAAAGTACTTGGGGGGTTCGGAATTACAACAGGAGAGCAGGCAAAATCACTTGCACCATTTGTAGATGCTGTAGTTGCAGGAAGCGTGTTTGTCCGCATAATAACAGAACATCAAAATGACAGTCAGGCTTTAGCAAAAGCTATAGAAGCAAAGGCCCGCGAAATAACAAATATGTAAAAACTAGGCAGACAGTGCGGCAACAGGGTCTAACTTTGCCGCACGTGAAGCCGGGCTGAATCCAAAGAAAATTCCAACAAATACAGAAAAGAAAAAAGATACTATGCAGGACTGCCAGCTTATTACATAAGAAAGTGAACGCAGATATTCCACTGCAAAACTTATGCACACACCAAAAAAAATTCCAAGAATGCCACCAAGAACGGTTATGCTTGCAGATTCAATAAGGAATTGCTGTCTGATTACATTAGGACTAGCCCCCAGAGCTTTTCTTATGCCAATTTCCTGTTTACGTTCAGTTACAGTAACAATCATGATATTCATAATGCCAATGCCACCTACAAGCAAAGAAATTGCAGCAATGGCAGCAAGCAGGACACTCATCGTATTTGTAATTTCACTAATCTGCTCCAGCATAGTCTGCATGGAATTTACATTTACAGAACCTTCAGTACCTGAAAGTTTTTCGCAATAGGCATTTATATCCTCTGTCAAAACTGTAGTCTTTTCCTTAGAAACAGCTTGCACCATTATAGTAGCCGCAAGTGGGTTAGGAGCAATTTTTTTTGCATAAAATCCGCGTGGAATATAACATCCTGTGGCAGAATCTTCCATGCCAGAATTCTGTTCTTTTAACACACCTATCACTTCAAAACTAAAGGAAACCTTATCCGCAACAATTATTATCTGCTTGCCACAGGCATTACCATCCGGAAATAATGTATTTGCAATATTACTGCCAATAATTATTTTTTGAGTTCCCATTACATTATCAGTAATGTTAAAATACCGACCACTGTCAAGTGCAAGTCCAAACGCCTCCATATATCCAGTTTCAACAGCAGTACAACTTGCAGAAGCACTTGTATCGCCATACGAAAGAGTTGCAGAAACGGAATTCTTATACCATATTTTCTTTATGTTACTAACATTTGCAAAAAGGGATTCCCTAAAACTGTCATTAAACTGTAATGTCACAGAAGCCCTTCTCCGCCGCCAAAAACCGCTTGAAACGCTCACCATATCAAGACCGCTAGAACCAAAAGAATCTTCAACCTGTCTTGTAGAGCTTACTCCCATGCTCATGATGACAATCACCGATGCGACACCTATAATAATGCCCAGCAACGAAAGAAATGTCCTTATTTTATTGCGCCTGAAATTCTGCAGGGCATTAATAAAATCTTCTATCATTTTTTTAAAGCCTTATGAATTATCTTTACATCAGACTGAATAAGTCCGTCAAGGATTTTTATGCATCGTCTGGCACTGGCTCCCACCCTTGGATCATGCGTAACAATGACAACTGTCGTGCCAGCCCTATTTATTTCCCAAAACAGCTTCATTACAGCCTTGCCAGTCTCACTGTCCAATGCTCCAGTAGGCTCATCCGCAAGAATGATCTTAGGTCTTGTAACTAAAGCACGTGCAATTGCCACACGCTGCTTTTGACCGCCAGAAAGTTCATTAGGATAGTGATTGATTCTTTCAGAAAGCCCCACTCGTTCTAAAGCCTTCTCAGCAAGAACACGCCGTTCTTTTTTTTCTATACCCGCATAACGGAGAGGCAGCATTACATTCTCAATGACAGTCATTGAAGCAATCAGAAAATACTGCTGAAAAACGAACCCCACAGTCTGATTCCTAAGAATGGCAAGTTCCTTTTCATTCATGAGAGAAGTTTCCTTCCCATTAATCTTTACGATTCCGTCAGAAGGTCGGTCAAGACAGCCTATCATATTCATGCAGGTAGATTTTCCAGAACCAGACGGGCCCATAATTGTCACAAAATCCCCCTGATAAATAGTAAACGAAACATCTTTTAAAGCATAAACCTGACTATCTCCCATGCTATAAGTCCGCTTTACATGCTGCATTGAAATGACAGGTATTTTCTCTGTTTCAGACATCTTGTACTCCATGTTTACATTCTTGGAGGAGGACTAGCACCACCTGCTCCCCTGCCGGTACTTGGCTTTCCGCTGAAATTTCCTTTCTGTCTGTTCCAGCCTGATGACATAGGCTCACTTTGAGCTTTCAAGACTTCTCCTCCTGACAGTCCACTTGTAATCTTTACATATTCAGAACCATAAGGTTCAACAGTAACCGAAATTCTTTGTCCTGTCTGTGCAAGTTCTACGAAAGCCTGCTTGTTTTCACGACCTATAGCATAACGCTCTACAAGAAGATATGTCTCATCGGGAGAAATCTTTATCTTGCCGGAAAAAGAAAAGTTTGGAAGAATTGTGTCTGGATAATCATCTATGCGGACACGAGCCTTTACAACAGTTGCACCACGGCTCGTAACTTCACCTATTGCAGGCCAGCTTACAACATATCCATGAACACTCTCATCGCAGGCTGAAAATTTAAAATCAACAGGCTGCCCTTTCTCAAGCTTCACAACATCCGTCTCTGCAACCTCGACATCAGCAATAAGATAAGATACGTCAACAAGAGTTCCGATGGAATCCTTTGCTTCAAGAGATGCCCCGGAAGAAACACTCAGCTCCGCAATAAATCCATCAAAAGTTGCGGTCACTTTACGCTCCGCAATCTTTTGCAAAAGAGCTTCCCGTTGAGTTTCCATAAGGGCATAGGCTTTTTTTGAACCTGTAATCTTAGTGCTCATCATGTCATAGTCATGTTTTGCAAGATTATATTTTTCAGTGCTGTCATCCATCTGCAGAATAACATCACCTTTTTTTACAAAATCCCCTTGCTTTACAAAAACATCCATGACAGTTCCAGAAGACAAAGCCTGAAGGCTCTGCTTCTGAGCAGCCGAAACAACACCTGATATTTCAATGACATTCTCATAAGTTTCAGAACGAACTTTATACGTCACCTCAGACTTTTTTGCAGTAAAATTAGTTATGAACTTTTTTGACAGAATAAGTCCGCATCCTATAAGTGTTACAATTACAAGGACGACAATAAAAACAGTCGTTCCACCAGAAGATTTTCTTTTAGTGACCATCGGTAATCTCCGCATCCCTACAGAACAGCAATGCCGTTTCCTCATTGTATAGAATAATGTCAATTGCAGTAACCAGCTGTTTGATTCTGTAAGTTTCTTTATTAACTTTTGCACTCATATATTCACTCTGACTGATAAACCCCTGCTTATAATACGAGGCAAGATCCTTTTCCTGATCAGAATACAATCCGTACATGTATTCATTGTTTTTCTTAGTCCATAACAAGTCTTCAAGTGCTGTCTGCTGAGAAATGACAGAAGTGTCATATTTTCTTTGGGCCGATAGAACGGAAATGTTTTCCTGTTCAATTTCGAGCTGTTCCTGAGCTGCTGAAATTTTTGCAAGCCTGAATGGATTTGGTGAAAACGACAGACCAAGCTTATATGTAGGATCATGGTTGGAACTGTCAACAGGGACAGAAACACCAGAACTGACAGCAAGCCCCGTATCATGGAGCTTAAGTGTAGCACCAGCATCTACGGTATCGGAATTGTCCTTGACGGAAGAATTCTTAAACGTATATCCTGCATTGGCAGAAAGAGTTACATTTGTATCAGCTGCCCTTGCAAGAGCATTGATTTTCTGTGTCCACAAGGCAGTTTCAGTTTCGACATAATTTTTTTTATCATAGGAAAGAACATCGACAGCATCTACTTCAGGAATAACAGAGGGCAAAAAGGAAAGTGCATTTTTGCCGACATATTCAATACCGCACTTGTTGGCAAAAATCTTTGTATTGCGTTCCAACTCTCGTCTCTTGCTTTCAACAGTACGCCAGTCCGAAATGACTTTCATGTTTGCAGAACGGTATTTTGGGGATGTCGTTTCGTATTCAAGAGCCTTTACCTGCTCAAACTCAAGAGTATCATCATATAAATTCTTTTCTGCAGTACTTATCTCAGAAGCAGTGTTATATAAAGATTTTAAAGATGTATAAAAATCTCTTTCTGCAGAAAGATAACCGTTCTGCAATTTTCGTTTTGCCTCAAGAACATTACGCTCTGATTTCATCAGAGTAACATTTCGCTGCTTTACAATGCCAGAATACAAATCTATGCCAGCCGAAAGAGATGTGTCTGAATATGTATCCGTATAATCATTGTCATCAATTCTGACGGAAGAAGAAACTGAAAAAGAAAAATTTTTTGCCTGAGGAACAGAAAGGCTTGCAGAAGGAGAAAACCTTGCAACAGCATCGGAGCCTGTATTTATTGTAATAGTACCGGTTTCTATCTTAAACGAAAAACCGTTGGATATTTTTGTTGCATTATATTCAAGAATTTTTTTAGAAGCTTCTGCAGAAAGATTTTTTAAAGTCAAATCATGCTGCAAATACCCTTCCAGAAGAGTCTGAACAGAAACCTGCTGCACGGCATTCTGTGCACGGCATTCACATATTGACAGAAAAACGCATAAAGCTGTCAAAAACCCTCTTTTTATACCCATGTATTTATACTACAGTATTTTTACCAATAAATGCTATAACTTTCTGTTTTATTTACAGCATTTCTAACAAATTGCATACTGATAGACTTTTATCATCAGATTCTTTATAATTATTCCATCGTCCGGTAAAAAAAACTTTTCCTTCACCGGACACAATTCTATTCTATATAATAAGCAGGAGCTTTTTATGGAAAACAAACATTATCTCTTCACGTCTGAGTCCGTAGGCGAAGGTCACCCGGACAAACTCTGCGATCAGATTAGCGATGGAGTCCTTGATGAATGCCTTCGTCAGGACAAGGAAAGCCACGTAGCATGTGAGACATTTGCATGTCAGGCACTTGTGCTTCTTGGCGGTGAAATTACTACAAGTGCGTATGTAGACGTTCAGCAGGTTGCAAGAAACGTTGCAAAACGCATAGGATACTCAAACCCTGATTATGGTCTGGACTACAACTCAATGGCTGTCCTGAACATGATTCACGGTCAGTCTGCCGACATCAACCAAGGTGTAGTCGGAAAGGGACTTGACGAATACAAGGGGCTTCAGGGAGCAGGAGATCAGGGAATGATGTTCGGCTTTGCATGTAAGGAAACACCAGAACTCATGCCGGCACCAATCATGTATTCTCATAAACTCATGCAGAAATCTGCAGAGCTCAGAAAAAGCGGCAAAGTAACATGGTTCCGTCCTGATGCAAAAAGTCAGGTAACAATCGAATACGAAAACCATAAGCCTGTCCGTATTGATACAGTCGTCATTTCACAGCAGCATGATCCAGGAATCCGCTATGAAGAGATAAAGGACACCATTATCGAAAAGCTCATAAAGCCTGTGCTAGAACCTACAGGTCTTTTAGACAAAACTACAAAGTACTTCGTAAACCCTACCGGTCAGTTCTGCATTGGAGGTCCAGTAGGAGATTCAGGCCTTACAGGACGTAAAATCATAGTCGATACCTACGGAGGCATGGGACGTCATGGCGGCGGAGCTTTCAGCGGTAAAGACCCAAGCAAGGTAGACCGCTCAGGTGCATACATGGCACGCTACATTGCAAAGAACATAGTTGCAGCAGGCTTTGCAGAACGCTGCGAAGTGCAGCTTGCCTATGCAATCGGAGTTCCTTTCCCTGTTAGCATCATGGCAGACACTTTCGGAACAGCAACAATTCCAGAAGAAAAAATTGTAGAAGCAATCAAGAAAGTGTTTGACTGCACTCCAAGCGGAATAATCAAGACACTAGACTTGAAACGTCCAATCTACGAAGCAACTGCAACTTATGGACACTTCGGACGCAGTGAATTCCCTTGGGAACAGACTGACAAAGTTCAGGCTTTGCAAAACGCTGTTAAATAAATGAGTCAAAAAAGAAAACTGCTCAAAAAAGAAGAAATCATCGACATTTTTGAGCGGTTTCAGGCTCGCAATGCCGAGCCTGAATCAGAACTAAAAGCCCCTAATCCATACTGTTTGCTTGTAAGTGTCGTTTTAAGCGCACAGGCAACTGACAAATCAGTAAATGCCGCGACAGAACCTTTGTACAAAACGGTCACGACACCTGAACAAATGCTGGCATTGGGCAAACAGGGGCTCATATCTTACATTCGGTCAATAGGGCTTTACAATTCAAAAGCAGAACACATAATACAGTTAAGTAAAATTCTTATAGAAAAATACAAGAGCCAAATTCCTTCGACACGTGAAGACCTAATGTCTCTGCCGGGAGTAGGCAGAAAAACGGCAAACGTCATACTAAATGTAGTATATCACCAGCCGACAATGCCTGTAGACACTCATTTAATGAGGATTTGTCCCAAAATAGGTCTTGCAGAGGGAACCACTCCTCTGGAAATAGAAGAGTCTTTAATCAAAAGAATTCCCAAGGAATACATGCAGCATGCCCATCACTGGCTCATACTGCACGGAAGATATGTCTGCACGGCACGAAATCCAAAATGTGCAGAATGCTGCATAAACGACATTTGCCTGTCACCATGTAAAACCTGCTCCGATTGAAAAGGTTTGATACTGTAAAAGAGTATCCCGCTCGTGTTCCTTTTTAAGCTTGAACCTTGCATTTATGTCGTAATTCCAGTTATACCCATATCCAACGTTCAACAGCAATTTACCGAAAACAATATCAACACCGCCTCCAACTGTAGTAACAAGACTGTAATCAGTAATAAATGAAACGCCTGTCTGAATATAAGGGCGGATAGAGTTGAACAGCGTTACATTAAGACCCAGATTAACACCAAAACCATAGTCTGCATTCTTGTGAGCACCGTTATAATCATATTCCATAATGCCACCGACAAAGAAATAATCGGAAAGGCCAAAATCCATATTAAGCTTTATTGAATTCAAAGTTACAAGTTTTAAGTCAAAAGGTCTGAAATCATCAGGATAAAGACTTGTATCTACAGAAATAAAAATTGCCCTACGCTTGAACTGCTTGTCAAATGCAGGAAAACGAGGCTTTTCAACATAACTGTCCGAAACTTTTGAAGCAATCTTTTCATCTTTCTTTTCAAGCTGTTTTTCCGTAAGAGGAGCTTCTTCTTCTTTTCTCACAGCAGTCCTTACTTCAACCTGTGGCAGCATGATGAAAGACGTTTTCTGAAGCTCATCCTTAGAAAGCTTTGCAATGAATGTATTATTGTCAGTACGATAAATCTCGCACCTAGTAGGAATAAAACGGTATTCAGAAGCCTCTTTCCAACGGACGATTCTGAATGTTATGACTGCATATACAGCAGGCTGAGCCATTCTGAACAGGCTGTCAGCAATCATTATGTTATTATAGCGCATTTCTTCCTTGCCAGATTTTTTATAGCCAGCGAAAGGATTTCTTTTTCCAAAAAACTCTTTATAAGGCAAGTCTACAGTTCCATTAAACAACTTTACATCATTAAAAAAGTCGGAATAAAGCAAAGCCTTCCAAGAATCAGAACTTTCGTCATAAGTGTCGCACCTTAAAGTAACATGAGGGCTAAGACTTGTTGTTGTAAACGTCTTTTGGGCAAGAGCCGCGTATTCTTCCTCTAGTTCTTCGGTAAGACTTTGAATTTCAGGACTAAGGACATCATAATACTGTCCGAACCTTAAAATATTTGTCTTGAGTTTTTCTATCTTGCGTATAGCCTGAAGGGCGTCATCTGTCTGATCAGGAATGGCGGCAAGGGCTTTTTCTGATTTTTCAGCAATAAGTTTTTTATTAATCTGTATAAGTTCATTCTGTGCGTCAGAACGGGTCTGAACAAGTAAATTTTCCTGTCTTTCAGTTTCAGAATCACGTTTTTTTATGGACTCGTTCTGTGCAATTACGGCATAAGAAGGTGGTTTTTCGCCTGAATGTCTCTCATATTCCTGAGCAACAGCCATTACAGGCACAAGGCAAATGAGAAAAGTAAAAATAAAAACAGATAGTAAAGTCTTTCCCATAATTCCATAAACAACATTACATGCAAGTAATTACATTTTTATTAAGAAGGTCAAAGGAAGAAGACATTGGGTTGCCGCTTGAAAAGATTGAGGAACTTGCAGCTGAGATGGCTAGTTCTCAAGAAAAGCAAGAACCGCAGACCATATCTTTTCTGCAATTTCTTTTGCTTTTGAAAATCCCAATGTATTAAGCTCTTCTGCACTTTCCATCAAGGCACCCTTTAATCCACTCTGAACTTCATCAAAAATATTCATAGCAAGTTTAGAACCAAGTCCTATTGATTTTGCTTCCGCCTCAAAATCTGCACGGGTTACTTCATCTATATTCAGTTTTCCGTTTAAGCTAAGAGACATTTCAATCAATCCGTTTTTATAAACTCGACTGCTGACAACATCATAGCAAGGTGCAAGACGAACAGTATGCAAATCTTTACTATATATAAGGGAATAATTTTTGATGTGATTATCTGTATTACCGATAAGAAAATTAAATACGGTGATTCGCCACAATTTGAGTTGATCTTCAATTGGATTTACAGAATATGATCTAAGAATGCTAAACATCTGTTTCAAGTAGTGTTCGCCATTTTTTTCATACTTATGAATTGCATTTATTCCAAGAACCTGAGCAAAATCTTCCTGATGAAGTCTGTAAGGTATTTTTAGATCGCTTATGATTTTTGAATTTTCATCTGAATATCTATCAAATCGTTTTGTTGCAAATAAAATATCTGCATCATCTGTTTTATTTTTCTCTGTTTGAATGATAAAGCTTTCTGGGATTTCAATTCCAAGTTTTTTTGCTGTTAAAAGACAAAGTTGCTCATTTACAACAATGTTATTCAGGCGAACATGACTTTGCTTTACAATGTAGTTGCTGGGAGCAGCCCCCAATGGCTGAAACCATTTTTTGCTTTTTGAATCATAATATAAACCTGTTTTTCCAGAAGCTCCTGTCAGCGATAAATGTGATTCTATTACAATGTTTGCGGCAAGCGTTGCTCCTTCTTCCGCAAGAGCTTTTACTTCTTTTTTTGAAAGTTCCTTATATCCAGCTTTTACTGGTGGTAAGGATTCATCAACAATCTGAACCGCACCAAGACATTCTTTTCCTAGTTCCTTTAGAATTAAAATATAATCATCTGGATCTGAATGCATGGACTCAGCAATGCTTTTACGTGTAAATCCTTCCGGTAAAAGTCCTTCAAAATAATTTTTAGTTGCTTCAGGAGAAAATGCTTTTTTTGATAAAGAAAGACTTATAGAAATCGGTCTGCTGTTTTTATTAGAAAGATAAGCATCGTCATAACAAAATACAGCATTCTTATAATCGGTTCCAGAAATTGTTCCGACTTTTGTCATTGTTCCGTTTATTTCAATCTGAACTAATAAAGAAAAGCTATTCATCTCCTCTGGCCTCCACAATAATATCAAGTCCCAGAAGATTTATTATTTCGATTGTTTTTCCAATTTCTGCAGTAGGTTTTCCATTTTCCAAGTCAGATAAAAAACTTACACTAAAGCCTGTGATTTCGGAAATATTTCCCTGTGTGTATTTAAGTTCCTTTCTTCTTTGCCGGATAGCATTTCCTAATGAAGCAGCATCGATTATTTTCATTAGAATTCCTTTTGACATAAAATTTAGTCGAACGACTTATATTTATTTATTTAATTATAATTTAGCCGTTCGGCTCAAGTCAAGTAATAATTTTAGCTATTGAAAGTTTTCCAACAGACACCTATAGGAAAAGATTGAAACTTAGAACAAATTAAGAGTTTTCTTTACTGATCTTTTTGCAAGCGGCTTTTTATTTTCTAAGCCGCTTTTTTATTTGCATAAATTTATAAATATAGAAGGCGCTTTCTATTTCAGACCTTTTAGTATTTTAAATGATTTTTTACCTAGATAATTTATATCAATACCTTCAGATGTAACGTATTGAGGATTTATTAAATTTGCAACAGATTCTGATTTATCAAAAATCATTCCTGTCCAAAATGTTAAAAAGTGTTTTTTAAAATCTGCGAACCGTGGT
>CAMVHR010000039.1 GCA_947167345.1 uncultured Treponema sp. | reverse complement strand
CGGGAAGCTGAATGCAAAGTGACGTTGCCTCAGCACTGCCACCTGAGGCAGGACTTCCAGCTCCGCCTGCACATGAAATGAAGGTCGTGCTTAATAATAGAAAGGAAAAGAGTAACGCGCTGAAAAGTATCGCTTTCAGCGGTTTTACTGTTTTACAAAGTACCCCCCCCATAACATTTTACGCAATTTTTGTCAATACCCGTGAAGGACTTTTTGCTAACATTTTTTACTGACATACAGCCTCCTATAACAGTTTTGTCCACTATCTTTAAATATAGTTTTCCTGTTTTCTTGAGAATTTGAATGAATTTTACACCTGAATTTCAAGTTCTGTCAACAAAACTGGGATAAACGTCGTTTTTTTGGGATGAATGTTGAATTTTCGACACAAATCAATATTTTGTCATGTAAAATACTAATTGCGTATTGCGTCAATGTTTGCATTACCAGCAGAGACAAACGGCAAAACATTTTCGGCCATTGCAATGTTCAGGCGCACAACATGAGGTCCTTTTGCAAAGGCCTTTTTGTACCATTCTGAATCAGCATTGGCATCAATAGCATCAATATCAAACCCCTTCGCAATTGAAAGAAAATCAGGAACTTTTTCAAAAATGCTCGCACTGTAATTCTTTTTAAACAGATATTCCTGCTGCTGCCTAACCATGCCCAAAGAACCGTTCTGCAGAACAATGACAGTTACATCAAGACCAAGCTCACTTAAAGTTGCAAGCTCCTGAATGTTCATCAGAATGCTGCCGTCTCCACTTATGCAGACAACCCTTTTGCCTTCGTTTGCAAGGGCAGCACCTACAGCCGTTGGAAGTCCGAATCCCATTGTACCCAAAGAACCGCTTGTAAGGAACTGTCGGGCATATTCTACAGGATAATACTGTGCAGACCACATCTGATGCTGACCAACATCTGTTGTAACAATTATGTTTTGTGCAGAGCAACCAGCCTTCTCGGCATATTCAGGAATTGACTTTATGAATGCGCGAGGGTTTACACTTGCAGGCGCAATATCTTTTGAGCGTCCAAGCTCCACGCTTTCAGTCTCATCAAAGATTTTCTTCAAGTCAGAAACCCACTCTGCCCTATCGCCGGCAAAGTCGCTGCTTGCACCAGAAAGTTTTGC
Source organism: uncultured Treponema sp. (assembly GCA_947167345.1). Lineage (GTDB taxonomy): Bacteria > Spirochaetota > Spirochaetia > Treponematales > Treponemataceae > Treponema_D. Next base: position 27,486 of record CAMVHR010000039.1, on the reverse strand, counting down.
TGTAATAAGAGGAAATGCTGATTCAACGTCACATACAAGGGAACTGTATGACGGCAAGATTTTATTTATTTCAGCAGCATCAATGTCAATATGAAGAATCTTTGCATTCGGGCAGAACTTGCTTATTACACCTGTAGCACGGTCATCAAAGCGGACTCCTGCAGCAAGAACAACATCTGCATCATGCATGGCCCGGTTTGCCGCATAAGAGCCGTGCATTCCAACCATGCCAAAATTATTTGCAGCCTTCTTGCTGACGGCACCAATGCCCATAAGACTCGTAACAACGGCACATGTATATGAAGAAAGGAATTTGCTGATTTCTACAAAAGCTTCCTTGGTATTACATCCACCTCCAGCATACAGAACAGGCTTTTTTGCAGAAAGCAGGGTTTCCGCCATCTGGCTGACAACCGAAGGAATCTGCTCCTTTGGAGTTGAAAATCGAAGAGCCAATGAGGAATGCTTGTCTTCCTGTATAGTTTTAATAGACGGCCAACTTTCAAATTCGACAACAGCAGTCTGCACGTCACGAGGCACATCAATCAGGACAGGTCCCGGTCTGCCGCTCACTGCTATGGCAAAAGCCTTTGGAATTGCCGTCAGCAAATCCGCAGCATTTTTTACCATCATGCTGTGCTTTGTTATAGGAAAGGAAAGACCAAATGTATCAGCTTCCTGAAATGCATCAGTTCCAATTAAAGAAGTGTTTACCTGACCAGTAATGGCGACAATAGGCACAGAATCACAGCGGGCATCAGCAATAGCAGTAAGAAGATTCATGGCACCAGGACCACTTGTTGCCATGCAGACGGCAGGAATGCCTGTAGAACGAGCCATGCCCTGTGCAATAAAGCCTGCAGCCTGTTCATGGCGCACAAGAATATGTTTTATTGAGCTTCTGTTTAATTCATCATATAAAGGAAGAATGCTTCCGCCTGGAATTCCGGCTACTGTTTTAACGCCTTCCATCTCAAGAAGTTTTACAATTATCTGTGAACCTGTTGCGTGTATCATAGTTGGTAATTTTCGCTTTTACGTGTAGTTTTGTCAATGGTTTATTATTTTTTTATATGGAATTCAAATCATTATGCCGAAAGGGATAATAAGAAGAAGGCTGTTTTGCAAAACAGAACATCATCGCAGGGCAATACCCCTTCCATGCAAACTTAAACAAGGTTAATTTATGGAATTCAAGACAGAAGAAAGCTTAATTGACAGACTTACAAGAAAGAAAATAATCATAATAGATGATGATCCTCTTGTACTCAAGACAATACGTGAGTTTTTGCAGGAAACTTATGATGTTGTTGTCGCAAGAAGCGGTGCTGTCGCTTACAGATACCTCGAAGCAAATGCAGTAGACCTTGTATTGCTTGACTATGAAATGCCTGGTGAAAAAGGCACAAGCGTAATGCAGAACATTCGCAAAATTAACTTTTCAAGAGGTGTACCTGTAATATTCCTTACAGGAGTAGCAGATACACAGACTGTAACTGAGATTTTATCATTAAAGCCAAAGGGATATATCTTAAAGCCTGTAAGCAAGGAAAAATTACTTGCAAAAGTCAGACAAGTTCTTTCCCCTGAAGACAAAGAGCATGAATGGGAAAACTGGCTTTCGCATAACATCTAAGTATTGATAAGGCAGACAGTTAAAATATCCTTGCGGTATGACAGAATCATGGTATAATAAGAGAAGATTTTAAAACTTTCAGTGATACCGCAGGGATATAGAGATGAATAAAGTATTACTTACAGGTACAAGGCAGTCCGTCATAGATTTTTTTTACGAAAACATGACGCAGGACTTTGATTTCTTGACTTCATCTGTCAGGGCAAGAGACATAGAGCGACACATCGAAGTGTATTCACCACACATAGTCCTGTACTGCATGAATGATGAAGACCCCGATGAAAAAATAAACATTGAAAAAGTATACCGTCGCCTGCCCCATGACAGGATGTTCTTTGGTGTTGCAGGCATAAAGCAACAGACAATAGAATCGGCAGACTTTACAATCCAAAAGCCCCTCAATGTCGTCAGTGTACGGCAGATAATGGCTCCGTACTTGAATTCAACGGAAGCACAGGCTGTCATTACGACGGAACTATCCGTTTCACAGGAAAAAGAAGACTCTCAAAAGACTGCCGCACCAGTACAAACAGGAAAACGCAAGCACATTCTGGTCATTGATGATGACCCGCTTGTCTTAAAAGTGCTGAGGGAACACCTTCACGAAAAATATGACGTTGCAGTTGCCAGAAATGGAAACATGGCATACCGTTTCCTTGACGACCACCGCACAGATTTAATACTCATTGACTATGAAATGCCTGGCGAAAAAGGACCTTCTGTACTTACAAACATACGCAAACTCAAATGGGCGCAGAATATTCCTGCCGTATTCCTGACTGGGGTAACCGATACAACAGCCATCATGGAAGCTGCAAAGGCAAAGCCTCAGGGCTATCTTTTAAAACCTGTTGACAAAGAGAAACTGTTTTCAAAGATACAAGAAATTTTAGGATACTGATATGGAAGAATTGCCTTACCTTACCGATTTACTGAGTGTAGAAGTCTTACAGAAAATTCAAGATGCATTTTCCAACATGATTGGAATGGCTGCCATCATTACAGATGCGGATGGTAAGGCTGTCACGAAACCGTCAAACTACAGTGACTACTGCTGGAAATATACCAGACAGACAAAACGAGGCTCCCTCAGGTGCGAGCAGTGCGACAAATATGGAGCTTTGATGACTCATGACACGGGTAAACCTACTTTTTACACATGCCATTCAGGACTAATAGACTTTGCAGCGCCCATTGTTGCCAATGGAAAAATCATAGGCTCTTTTACAGGAGGACAAGTTCTTACCCTGCCTCCAAACAAAGAGACGGTACGAAAAGTTGCGGAAGCAATTCATGTAGACTTTGAAGAATATTGGGAAGCCGCTCAAAAAGTAAAGATCGTATCTCAAAAAAGAATTAACAGTGCAACCCAGTTTTTATATACAATAACTGGCGTAATATCAGACATGGCCTTGGGTAAATACAATGCCCTTAAGGCTGGCGAAGAAATTGAAAGGGCTTCAAAGGAAATTGAAAAAGCCGCACAAATGAAGACTGACTTTCTTGCAAACATGAGCCATGAAATCCGCACTCCAATGAATGCTGTAATCGGCATGGCAGAAATGGCACTGAGAGACAACCTGCCGGAAGAAGCTCGTTCATACATAAAGCAGATAAAGTCTTCCGGAAGGGCATTGCTTTCAATCATAAACGACATACTGGACTTTTCAAAGATTGAATCGGGCAAAATGGACATTATTCCTGTTGAATACGATTCCATGTCATTATTTAATGATGTATCAAACATCATTATGACCAGGCTTGTAGACAAAGATGTTTCATTCGACCTTGACATAAATCCTGCTCTGCCTGTGCTTTTGTTTGGTGATAACATACGTGTAAGGCAGATACTCATAAATCTTGCGAATAATGCCGTAAAGTTTACAAATCATGGCTTTGTAAGAATATGCGTGGATTTTGACAAAATAAGCAATGAAGAAATCCTTCTAAAAATTGCGGTAAAAGATTCTGGAATAGGCATAAAAGAAGAAGATGTTTCAAAAATATTCGAATCATTCCAGCAGGTTGACAGCAAGCGGAACCGAAATGTAGAGGGAACAGGACTTGGTCTTGCAATATCACAGAGGCTTGTTTCACTCATGAACGGAAAGCTTTCTGTAGAAAGTGAATATGGCGTAGGAAGTACATTCTCGTTCTCAATTCCGCAAAAAGTAGCAGACATAGAACCTGCAATGGTAGTAAAAAACACAAAAGGCAAGATTGCGCTTGGTCTTTTTACAAACAAAAACCATATAGAGTCCTTTATGAGGGACAGCAAAAAGCTTGGCATTCAGGCTATGAACATAAACAAGCAGATAAACTTGGAAAATACATGGGAAGCCATGAAAATAAAATATGGCGAAGATGTAGAACTGTTTTTGTTCATTGGTGAAAAGCTGATGGATGATGTTTCCAAGGCATTCGTTGCATCGCATCCTGAAGTCACTTCCATTTACATAGCAAATTTCATTTCGCAGGTAAAGCTTGATGTTCCAAACCTTCGCATAGTAAAAAAGCCACTGTCATGCATGAATCTTTCAATGATTTACAATAAGGAAAAGATTTCGTTTGCAGGAACAATTGACCATGACGGAGATGCAGATTTTATTGCCCCGGACGCAAATATTCTTATTGTAGACGACAACTCTGTAAACCTGACTGTTGCAGAAGGACTGCTTGAGCCTTTGAAAGTAAAGACGGCGACAGCAACAAGCGGCAAGGAAGCTTTGCGCAAAGTAAAAGAAGATAAATATGACATAATCCTTATGGATCACATGATGCCAGAGATGGACGGAATAGAAGCCGCACAGCTCATAAGGGAACGACAGCCAGAATACAGGGAAACACCTATTCTTGCACTTACTGCAAATGCAGTAGGAAATGCAAAGGAAATGTTCCTGAACGCAGGATTGAACGATTTTATTGCAAAACCTATAGAAGTGAGAGTTCTTGTAGCAAAAATAAAGCAATGGCTTCCAAAAGAAAAGATTCAGAAGGTATCGAATGCAGAAAAAGAAGCTATGCCTCAGCAGGAAAAGGACAATCCTCCTTTGCTGGACAAGACTATAGTAGATTTAGATACGGCTGCGGCAATAAAGCTGCTAGGAAACGAAAAAATATTCCTTAAAATATTAAAGGAATATTATCGCCTTATTGATTCAAAATCAACTTCCATCCAGTCTCATTTTGACAGTTCTGACTGGGAAAACTACACGATTGAAGTACACGCATTAAAAAGTTCTTCAAAACAGATTGGAGCAATGCAACTGTCAGATATGGCAGCCGCACTTGAAAAAGCAGGAAAAGCGAATGACATTGAGTACATAAAGGCACATAATGAAGAGGCTTTGAAAAAATATCGTTCATATAAAGAATTTCTTGCTCCTTACTGCGAAGAAAAAGAAACAGAGAAAAAGCAGAAACCTGAATGTGACGTTCAAATTCTCAAAGCAGAATTTGAAAACATCCGCAAGGCTGCGCTGGATCTGGACATGGACACTCTTGAATCTGCGTGCAAAAAGATTTCAGAGTTTAGCTATCCTCAAAAGGAACAGGAGTTATTGACAAAACTTATGGCGGCCTGCGATGAACTTGACATGGACGGCTGTGCAAATATTGCCGATGAATGGGAAACGTATCTCGGTTGACAAGAAAATAATCATTTTTTCTTGCAAAACATCATTTTTAACATTACACTTGGATTGATATGAAGAAAATTTTCGTTGCATCAACAAATCAAGACCTGATAAACACTGTAGAACAGGCTTGCAAACATTTTCCAAACTTTTTCAGTGCTTATTCCATGCCGACTACAGACACTTCCATAAGCTACATTAATTATGAAATTCCAGAAATAAAGGTTCTTGATTACACATCAAAGGAAATTGACTGCGGAAAGATACTTGAAGCAATAAATGCAGATGAATGGCTTCATTATGGCGGCATTATTGCTGTATGCAAAGACGATGACCAGGTAAAGCTTATTGAGTACATAAAAGATGACAACATATTAAGCATACTGCCTGTAGATGAATTTAGAAATAATTTCGAGCACCTTCTGAACATTTTGTATCAGAACCAGCAGTTCTTTTTCACACGAGGCATGCAAGACATAATAGGAAGACAGGAAGAAGGCTCTTTCGTATGCAGCAACAATCCAATGGACTTAAAGTTCTATACTAATTTTCTTGTAAGTTACCTGTACAACACAAACAGAGTAACAGACAATGACCGCATAGGGCTTCAGCTCACGCTCATGGAACTTTTGATGAATGCAGTAGAACACGGAAACCTGAACATTTCCTATGAAGAAAAAACAAAATGGCTTGCAGAAGGCGGAGACATGATTTCGCTCATTGAAAAAAAGAACAAAGAGCCTCAGAACAGGAACAAAAAAATAAAGATTTCCTATGCAATACGAAAAAACGCTTCAGCATTCCGCATAAAAGATGAAGGTAACGGTTTTGACTGGCGAAAATACCTTAACAAAACGGCTAATGATGAAGAACTTCACGGCCGAGGAATTTCTCTTAGCAAGAGTTGCATCCACCAAATTACATACAACGAAAAAGGCAATCAGGTAACATTCTCAATACTGAACAAAGCTCATAATGTCAATACAGTTCCAGGCATAATTAAGCCGTTCCCTACTATAGAGTACAAGGACAAGCAGATTATATGCAGGCAGGATGAAGTTTCAAACGACCTGTTCTTCATCGTATCGGGAAAGTTTAACGTATATACTAACAACAAGCTCACTGCCTCTCTTACGGCAAATGACATCTTTATTGGTGAAATGGCTTTTCTGCTGAATGACAGGCGAACAGCAACTGTAGTGGCAAATGGAAAATGTTCCCTTATTAAGGTTCCAAAAACGGATTTTATTACCCTTATAAGAAAAAACCCTCACTACGGTATATTCTTAAGTAAAATGCTTGCACAGCGTCTTGCATTACAGGCACAGACATCTTATATTTTCCAAGAAAAGATAGAAGAATTGCAGCACTCAATGCAACAGTTCACGTCTATCTTAAAGAAGTAGGATAACTCACACCATGTCTTTAAATTGCAATGAATTAAACCTCATAATAAGCGAACTGGACTTGCAGGGGTCGTTTATACAGGAAATTGTACAGCCAGGCTACGACATGCTTGCATTCAGAACAATCAAGCAGGGAATTCTTTCAACACTCATAATCTGTACAGGAGCAAATTCCTGCCGCATCAACACAACAGAAAATAGAGTTCCCAAAAATGAAAAACCACTTCGCTTTCATGAGTTCCTTCGTTCCAACATACAGGGCATGAGGATTAACGATTGCCATCAGATTGGGCTTGACAGAATAGTCAAATTTGACGTTTCGACGTGGCAACAGAAATATTATATTTACGTGCGCCTGTGGTCAGGAGCTGCAAATGTCATTGTCACTGATGAAGACGGCATCATTCAAGACTGCATGTACCGCAGGCCTAAGAAAAATGAAGTAACGGGTGCAAAATTCATTGTTGAAGAAAAGGAAGTCTCACAGGAAGAAAAAGAAGCTGCACTTGAAAAATTTCCGATACGAACATTCGACAGTTCCATAGACGAAAATCTTTCGTTCAACCGCAAAATTGACATTTTCTATTCAGAACATGCCACGGCACTTTCAAGAGAAAGCCTTTTGGCACAGGCTGAAAAATGGTACAACGTCAAGCACAGCAAGATGGAAAGCGCATTAAAAAAGCTGTTGGACAAGCAGAAACAGTTTGAAAATGCAGGACATCTAAAGCATACGGGCGATCTAATTCTTTCATTTGGCTCTCAGGCACAGGGCAATACTCTTGACTGCATTGACTATGATACAAATGAGCAAGTGCACATTCATCTGGATGCAAAGAAATCCATTCAGGAAAATGCAGCAATATACTATGAGCAGTATAAAAAGGCAGTGTCGGGCATGGAAGATTTGCAACATGACATAGAGATTTCAAAGAGAAACATTGCTGCTCTTGATGCAGAATACAAGGCCATAACCGAACAGAAAAATGTCATCAAGATTGAGCAAATGCTCCGTCATGATACAACCCCAAAGCAAAAGACCGAAAAAGCTCATGCCGGGCTTCATTACGAAGTAGACGGATGGGCACTCATTGTAGGCAGGACGGCTGCCGAAAACGATGACCTGCTCAGACATACTGTAAAGGGCTCTGATTTATGGCTTCATGCACGAGACTATGCAGGCGGCTATGTATTCATAAAAGCACAGAAAAACAAGACAGTTCCTTTGGAAATTCTGCTTTACGCAGGAAACCTTGCAGTCTACCATTCCAAGGCAAGAAGAAACGGTCAGGCAGACTTGTATTATACACAGGTAAAATATCTGCGGCGTGCAAAAAACGGACCAAAAGGACTTGTTCTGCCTACACAGGAAAAAAACTTGTTCATAAAACTTGATGAAAAGCGACTCAGACATCTTGACGAACTTGAAAAGGCTCGCGAGGGCATTTAAATTCTATTGACATGATGCTTTCTATTTTGTATTATACTTAAACTCACGTTTTATTGAATTTAATAGGTAGGTAAGAGATATGTCCAGAACATGTGATATTTGCGGAAAGCATCCAATGCACGGTAATAAAGTTAGTAACTCATACAATCACACACGCCGCACATGGAGACCAAATCTTCTTAAAATCAAGACAGAAATTGATGGCACAACAAGAACACTTCGTATCTGCACACAGTGCCTTAAGAGCGATTTCATCGTAAAGAAGATTAACGTAAGACCAGCTAATGCAGGTGCTCCAAAAGCTGAGTAATTTACACTTTACCGACTGACAATACAACCGCCTTCTTCAGGGCGGTTTTTTTTGTACCATATCAATAAAGATTTATTGTGAAAAGATTAATACTAATATTTACACTACTTATATCAGTTTTCATTCTTACAGGAATCATTTCAATTCGCCATCTTTACACAAGAAAGCCCCTCACATTAACAGCTGATGCGGCATACCTTTGGCCAAAAGAAACTATACAAGGAAAATGGATATATGAGATGCTGCCAACCGGGCACTCATATTACCTTTACTTGCCAGAAAAATATAGAAATGATAAAGACAATGAAAGTGCAAAGCTACCACTCATAGTAACATTCCATGGTTCCTGTGAAAAGGGAACTGCCGTGCAGAAAATGGGTTCCCGATTTGTAGCCCCAGAATTTCAGAAGAAAATCTACCCGGAAGGAGCTGCGGTTCTTGTCGCACTATCCAGATTGGATTACTTTACTGACACACACAGCATGAGCCTTTTAATTCAAAATGTTGCCTTAAAAAACAAATGCATCGACAAGACAAATATTATAGGCTATGGCTTTTCACAGGGTGCAAAATATGTAGTAGAACTGGCATGTGCAGAGCCTGGACTTTTCAAGGGTGTCATTTCTGGAAGCGGTTTTTATCAAATTTCATATAAGGAGCTTTTGTCCGTCCTTCCTGTTTCATTCTATTTTGCCCTGTCAGAAAACGACAGCGGAATATTTGAGCAAGGAGTAAAAACAGCAAGGTTGTGTGGACAATGGTGCCACAATTCACGATATGTCCAATATCAGACACGCTATCACTTCTGGATAGAACTACATGACAAGACAGGAATAAAAGATGAAACAATGGAAGACTGGCTTGTAAGTGTAGTAAATGAATAAAGGGAACCTCTAAACTGAAAACTTGCGTATGGCGAAAAGCCATGTTACAATAAAAAAATGGAAAAAGAACATGCAAAAATTAAAGTCTCCCTGGCAATGCAAATCTTCATAGCTCTTGTACTTGCCATCGTTGCCGGTTTGCTCATGCAAAAAATTCCTGCCGTTCCGAATACCTACATAAAACCGTTCGGAACAATCTTTTTAAATCTTGTAAAATTCATCGTTGGTCCTATAGTCCTGTTTTCAATCATGGCAGGAATAGTCTCTATGAAAGACTTGAAAAAGCTCGGCACAATTGGCGGAACAACACTTGTCTACTATTTCTGTACGACAGCCATTGCAGTATCAATTGGACTTGCAGTTTCAACTTTGTTCAAAGGCTCTTTCCCCGCACTGTCCACGGCAAGCCTTACATACACACCACCAAAGTCCACATCCGCATTGGATGTTCTTGTAAACATATTCCCATCAAACTTTATAGTTCCAATTTCAAGCGCAAACATGCTTCAAGTTATCGTAATGGCCATGTTTATAGGCTTTTCTGTAATACTGCTTGGCGAAAAAGCAGAGCCTGCAATAGGAACAATAAACAGATGGAACGAAATCTTCATGAAATGTATGGAGATGATTTTAAAGCTTTCTCCAATCGGAGTGTTCTGTCTGCTTACACCAGTAATCGCAGCAAACGGAGCAGAGGTAATAGGTTCTCTTGCAAAAGTTCTTCTTGCAGCCTACATTTGTTACATACTCCATGCAGTCATCATTTATTCATTAAGTGTCTTCCTGCTCGGAGGCGTTTCTCCAATAAGATTCTTCAAGGAAATGTCTCCTGCAATAACATTTGCTTTTTCAAGTGCATCTTCAGTAGGAACTCTTCCCCTCAACATGGAATGTACCAGAAAGCTTGGAGTTCCAAAAGAAGTTTCTTCTTTTGTACTGCCACTGGGAGCTACCATTAACATGGACGGCACGGCAATCTACCAGGGAGTATGTGCGGTATTCATTGCATCTTGCTACGGCATTGACCTTACACTCGCCCAGATGATTTCCATAGTTCTCACCGCAACGCTTGCTTCAATAGGTACAGCCGGAGTTCCTGGTGCAGGAATGGTTATGCTTGCAATGGTTCTTACATCTGTAGGACTTCCTGTAGACGGCATTGCACTTGTTGCCGGCGTTGACAGAATCTTTGACATGGGACGCACAACGCTCAATATAACAGGCGATGCTTCCTGTACAGTAATCGTCTCAAGAATGCTTAAAAAACGCGAAGAAAAAAAGCTCGCAAATAAAAATCAGTAACGTCACGCTTCCAGAACAAGGCCATCATACGCAGGAGAAACCGCAAGACTATCTCCTGCGATTTTTTTTACATAGTCTGATACATCCTGATGGCTCATGTCATGTGTAAGATGAGTCAGCCATGTGCGTTCAGGAGAAAGTTTTTTAGCAACATCTATGGCCTGCTCAAATGAAAAATGAGTTGAGTGAGGTTTTACCCTTAGACCGTCTATGACAAGATGGTCCAGACAGCCGGCATTTTCATTTATAAGGCGGACAGACTCTTCTGGTACACTGCTACAGTCGGTAAGGTATGCAATACTGTGACGAGAACCATCAGATTTTTTTTCTGTCAAAAGCCATCCAGAATCATGCAATGTTCCGTGTAGTAATGGAACGGGAACAATTTCAATGCCTTTTATCAATATGGGATTAGAAGCCCCGTACATGCCGCAGTCAATCAAATCGAGCTTAGGCTTGCCCCCACCCTCTTTTACAGGTGTAAATACGTAGTCAAAACGGTTCTTTATGTCTGCAATAGTATTGGAATTAGCAAAAACAGGTTTTCCCCTGCCCTCTGTCGCACAAGTTTTCTTGGAAGGAAAAGGATCAACTGATTCTGTGTGACTGAACACCCTGATGTCATCAAGTCCGTTAAGGTGATCTGCATGGCTGTGAGTAATAAGGACAGCATCAATGCTCTTAATGCCAAATTTCAATGCCTGCATCCTGAATTCAGGTCCTGTATCTATGACAATAGAAGCAGGTTCGCACAAATATGCACTACAGCGATATCGTACATCATGACTATCTTTTGAAGTACACACCTTGCAGGTACATCCTATTACTGGAATTCCATGACTTGTACCAGTTCCCATAAGAATCATTCTCATACCCCAAGTGTAAAACTTTATGACAATTTAGTACAGTTGATTGACATAAAACATAGATTTACACATACTTAAAATGTATGAACATCAAGGCAAAAAGATTCGTCATAACAATTATCGCAGTTCTCATGTTTTCGGCGAGTGTAACGGCAGAACAAAGCAGACAGAAGTCTTACTTTTTGCCTAAAAACTTTACTTGGAAAACAGTCTGTACAGGAGTAGAACGCTTTGATTTTTCATCACCATCAATTCCACTCGTATATCATGCCATAAAAATAGATTTAAATAAAAATTTACAAATAGAAGCCTTTCCAGACACTAAGGACTTTGCAAATCTAAAATCATCCGGTTACTTGCCTCTCAAAACAAAAGACTTTGCCAAACGATGCAAATGTACCGTAGCCTTTAACGGCTCGCCATTTATAAAAAAAGACAAGAAGCTTGTGTATCTTGCAGGAATACACAAGAAAGACGGAGTTATATTTTCCAAGCCTAATAACAAATATGCAGCCCTTGCATTTACAAAAGATTTGACAGCTGCGGTATTACCAGTTCAGACAGAAGAAAGCTGCCGTGAATATGAGCATGTATTCGGAGGATTTTACGCAGTCCTCATTAATGGAAAGGAACAGGAATTCAAGACAGAAACCTATGATTCAAGATGCGGTGCTGGAGTGTCAAGAGATGGTAAAACACTTTATATTCTTGTAGTAGAAGGAGAAAGAGCAGACATAAGCGAGGGATTGTCATATCCTCAGTGTGCAAAAATCTTTAAGGCAATGGGATGCTATTCCGCCCTTGAATTTGACGGTGGCGGTTCTGCCCAGCTTTGCCTGAACGGAAAATCCATACTTTCATACGGACAACTCCGTCCACAGGCAAACAGCATAGGCTTTTCTGTTAAATAAAAATTTTAGAATGCAGGCGGTATAAAATCTATTGCAGAAGTTTCTTCAAAACCATACATTATATTCATGTTCTGAACAGCCTGACCTGAAGCACCCTTTATCATATTGTCAAGGCAGCTGACAATTTCAAGCATTTTTCCGCCGTTTACGACATAAAGCTGCAAATCACAGTAATTTGAATACCTTACAACTCTTGTAGTAGGATTCTTGCCTTCAGGAAGAACTCTTACAAACGGCTCTGCTTTATATGCATCTTCATAAATGGCACGTATGCCAGAAACACCTGATGCGGCAAGCTTTATGCCTTCGTCAGACAGAGGCGCATAAATCGTACTTAATATGCCTCTATTCTGAGGAATAAGATGAGGAGTAAATACAATGTTTACATCTTTTTTTGCAATCAGGGAACAATTGCGGACAATCTCGCTCTGATGGCGGTGCGCCCCAATCTTGTAGGCAGAAAAACTTTCTCCACATTCGCAGAACTGGTTACTCATTGACGGATTACGTCCAGAACCCGTAACACCACTTTTGCTGTCAACAATAATGCAGTCTGTGTTTACAAGACCATTTTTCAATGCAGGCATAAGGGCAAGCGTTGCACTGGTTACATAACATCCCGGATTACCAATAACACTAGCCTTTGCAATGTCCTGCCTGTACAGTTCTGGAGAACCATACACGCTCTGCTTATGAACCTCTGGGAATTCCCAATCCTTTTTATACCACTCCTTGAACGTAGCTTCATCCATGCCATAGCGGAAGTCCGCGCTCAAATCAATAAGCTTTTTGCCATGCTTTACACAGTAATCAGCATACTGCTCAGCAATTCCATGAGGCAATGCCGTAAAAAGAATGTCAGACTTTTCTTTTACTTCATCGGCAGTAAGAAGCTTGCCATCAGACTTAGAACCAAGTTGACCTATCAAATTCTGGTATACATCATCAATCTGCTGACCTTCAAAGCTTACAGAACTTACAAAAATTTTTTCAACCTGCGGATGACGCAGCAATATACGAAAAAGTTCAACACCAGCATAGCCTGTAGCACCAATAATTCCAGCTTTTATCATCGTAGCCCCCTTTCCAAGCTTTCTTTGAAAATGCCCTATCTTAAAATTTAAAAAAATGATACACTGAAAACATGAAACGTTCAAGATTTTTAGTACTTTTTATAGCAGCCTCAATGACATTTTCTTCTTGTGAATCACTTCCAAAAGAACCGCCTCCAAGCGACATGACAGACCGAGAGATTATTCAGCTTGCACAGACAGCTTACGATAAGAATCATTATAATGTTGCTGAATATTACTATAAAATATTGCTCCAGAGATACGGTAACTATACAAATGATTACGTTGAAGGAAGGTTTGAGCTGGCTCATCTGTATCTCAAGCAAAAAAAATATGACATTGCAGTGCCAATGCTTCAGGAAATAATAGACATTTATGACACAAGTGTTCCAGGTTCGCTTCCGGGAGAATACATTATTCTTGCAAAGTCAGACCTTGCAAAAGTACCTGAAAAGAAAATGGCAGAAATTCAGGCCAGAATAGAAAAGGATTCCGGCTCTTACGAAAATTCTGACGACTACGATAATTCAGAAGACGAAGAATACTATGACGATGAAGAATCGTATGATCCAGATGCATATTACTATGATTAAAAAAACTTAGTAAACAAAACTGCATGAAAAAAGCCTGCATGAACATTTTACATGCAGGCTTTCTTTTTATCATGGGGGAAAAGCGGAAATGCAACGAATAATCTAGAAGAAACGGCGTGTCTTGCTATGTCCATCAGGAACAATAACACAGTCAACAGACACATCCATTTCTTCTGCAAGCTTCATTACAGAATCCTGCGTAATTTTTATCTTACCGCGCGGCTTGCTGTGAGGAGCAGCATCACCAATAAGTATAATCTTCTTTGTAGCATCAGGCCGCCAGTCAAAATATTTCAAGCTGGCATACAGAGCTTCGTATACAGGTTCAGGAATGTCACCGCCTTCACTACCCTTTATGCGGATTGAATTGATATTTGTCTGGAACTGCTCTCCAGAATCTGTAAATTCAAACAGTTTGACAGGCAGCTGCTTGTACGAATAATCATCCTTGTAATCGCGGTAGAACAGAAGTCCTAGACGGATGTGCTCAAAATCTTCAAGCTGTTCCATAAGCATCGGAACCCATGTCTTTTTGAGGCTTTCAAGGTCATCTTTCATACTTCCCGTTGCGTCTATAGCAAAGACGATATCAACATCACCCTTAGGATTTATAGAATCAACAAGATTATACAAATCATCAGGCAATGCATCGGCTCCCTTAGAGTACATCATCATGCCTTTTCCACGGTCAGCAAGATTATTAAATTCATTTGCAGCCTTGGAATCATAATCATCGGTCAAAGTAATTGCCGGTTCTGGCTCGGGCTCGGGCTCTTCTTCTACAGGTTCGGGTTCCGGCTCTGGTTCCGGTTCTTCAAAAACAGGTTCTGGCTCAGGCTCTGGTTCTGGTTCCGGCTCTTCTTCCTTTATTTCCTCTTCTGGAATAAAAGCAGGTTCAGGTTCTTCTTCTTCAGGTTCCGGCTCGGGCTCTGGTTCGAGTTCTTTTATTTCTTCTTCAGGAATTACCACAGGTTCTGGCTCGGGCTCTTCTACCACTGGCTCAGGCTCTGGTTCTGGCTTTTCAGGCTCAATTTCTTTAATGATATCTTCAGAAGGAACAAAACCGTCATCCTCAGGTATTACATCTTTCTTTTCTTCAACAGGAGACTCTATCTTTTTTTCTTTCTTAGGCTTAAGTTTCTTTTCCTTTTTAGGTGCAGGAGGCTTAGGCTTTTCGCGCTTTGTTATGGTTGTAAGCGTCTGATAATCAAACATAAACGGATTGTCAGCAAATTTTCCCGAATAGTCGCAATATTTCTTGGTAAAAGTACGGATATTAATGAAAAAACCTTTGTCGATTGTTACAGAGCCATGGCGTTCCCACGGATAACCGTAAACAAGCTTTCGGGGAATATAAATATGAAAGCAGTCCCCAAGTTTTGGATGCTGTACAACTGTAGATGAAATCAGACTGTATTTTGCATATTCTGATTTTAACACTTCTCCATTTAAGTAACGTATTTCATCACCATTTACAGTATTGTATTCTTCCGCACGATAAGCAAAGTTGTCCATTTTGCCTTCTGGATCTTTTGAGGTTTCGACAAGCATTACGCTTTCCATGCCGTCCTTCTTGCGGATATACAGGTCAACGCCATTTGTCTGCCAGTCAGAATCCCTTTCTTCAACAACAATGTCTTCCTTAAAGACATAAAGATTCTCCAGAGACTTGTCGGCAGCAAAAGAAATGCCGCTTAATATAGATAAAAAAAGACTAAAAAGCAAAACGAATTTCTTCATGCTGTAATCATCGGTATTTTTAAGAATGGATTTCACTAGAAAAGAAGTCAAAAATTCATTGAATTGACATGAAAAAACACCGAAAATACAAATGATGCGTATGGAAAATAATAAAAGTCCAGAAATAAATGAATTTGTCCCTGTAAGTATTGACACTTTTTTTGACAAGAAAGACCTCAACAATGACACAATATCATCTGGCATAACCCTTATAACGCCGTATCAGCAGAAATTAATAAAAAGACTTCTGGATGAACTGCATAAAAATGCACCAGAAAAACTTGAACACCTTGAAGAAAGGCTCAGAAAAGTGGAAAGCCTTGCGAAAGTAATTGCAATATTTCCTTCCCTTCTGGAGCGCACGGTAACAAATACTACAGTCCGCACACCAGAAGCACTTGTAGAAAGCCTTGTCTCATATCAGGAAGACGGAGACACAACACTTCACCTTCCATCAAAGGCAACTTTAGGCAAAGGGCTGCTCATTTCAAAAATGCATACATTCTATTCAATGTATAAGCTTGCAAAGAATTATGCGAAAATGGACGCCAAGCAGTCAGAAGAATATTTTGACGAAACAATATCAATGATGTTTACCCTTATGGCAGAAGATGTATACCTGAACCTCATCAGGGACAAGACTATTGCCCTTGAAACACGGCGAGAACTTGCAACATCGCTCATAATCCTGTGGGAACACCGTGCCGACCAGACAATTACCGACATTGCGCCTGTTTTGCAGGCAGTATGGCGTGCAAGAAGACAGCTGGCACCAGCTTTCGGAACAATGATGGGCACAAGCGAGCTGCTTCTGGTAAGCATTCAGATGGACTCCCAGTGGAATTATTTCATAAAGAAAAGACTTGGCGAAAAAGAAGTTTCTCAGGCAATGGAAGAGTTTCTTTTTGGCATTTCTTACGAACAGATAAACAGGCTTAGAACGATTCTCAAAGAACAGGGTGTAAAGGCTATCGGACGTGATGAAGTAAGCGCATACCTTGGCGAAAGGGTTAAGACAGACATAAATCTTGACTACAGGGACTTCTATTTGCTATATACCGTGCGCCGTGACAATGCACGTGCAAGACAGAGACTTCATCTGGAAGGACCAAAGCATACTCTGGAAGACTTCTTCATTCAGTTTGTCATGGAACAGAATAAGGAAAAGCAGAAGAAAGATTCTTTTGCAGAATGATTTTCGAGACGACTTTACAAAATAAGGACTTAGCATAAAGGAAAACCTATGGAACAAACAGAAAAGCACAGCGTACATGATGTATCTGCAAAGTCCTATCATTTCGGAGAAAAGATAAGGGCTGTAAGGGAAAAAAAACATCTGACACTAAAAGCTGTTGCTCAGCAGGCAGGCGTAAGCGAAAGCCTTATTTCCCAGATAGAACGGAACAGGGTGTCGCCTGCAATAGACACGCTTCTGTCACTCGCAAATGTTCTTGACCTAAATCTTGAATATCTTTTTGAAGAATATAATCAGAGGCGACCGGTTTCCGTTGTCCACGCAGGAGAACGAAGGACTGTCCACGAAGAAGAAATCATATATGAAGAAATTTCAAAGCCTAATGAAAAAGATGGACAGAATTCAATCGAAAGCTATATAATTACAATTCCCGAAGGCGGCAAGACACACCGCGGTCATTACGGACACTTCGGAAGGGAACTTGGTTTAATTCTTGAAGGTACAGGAAGCCTTCTCTACCAGAATACCGAATATGCACTTGAACAGGGAGACAGCATTTCTTTTAGTGCAAGTGCACCACACACACTGGAAAACAAAGGAACAAAACCTCTCAAAGCCCTATGGATTGTAACTCCAGCACAGAGATTCGTCTAAAAAACCTCTTCGTCCGAAGAGCCTTCTGCCATAAGCTCTGCCATGCGTTTTTCATCGACAGGGCGTGAAAAATAATATCCCTGAATAATATCACAGCCGTCAGTAAGAAGTTTTCGGTACTGTTCCTCATTTTCAACACCTTCGGTTACAACCTGAAGTCCGAAACGATGACATGTTGTAATAATTATTTTTATAAACTCATCTTTCTTTCTACTAGTACAAATTTCATTCGTAAAGCTTTTGTCTATTTTCAGTTCCTTGAAGTTAAAGTTAAAAATATAGCTCAGGGAAGAATAACCTGTTCCAAAATCATCAATAGATGTCCTTATTCCGTTAGCATTAAGTTCTTCAATCAGTTTTACAGCTTTATCAGTAGAGTCAACCAAAACTGATTCTGTAATTTCAAATATAAGATTCTTTACGTCTATCTGACTGTCATCAACAATTTTTTTACAGTTTTCAGTAAATGCATCATCCATGAACTGGCTGCACGAAATGTTAATCGAAAGGGTTACATCCTTGTTTTCTTTACTGCAATTATCAAGGGCATTTTTAAAAGCCTTTATGCCGTTAGTCATTACCCATTCGCCAATGTCGTAAATAAAACCTTCCTTTTCTGCAACAGGAATAAATTCCTCAGGGCTGATGACATTACCTTCAAAGTCATGAAGACGTATAAGACATTCAAATCCGTGAAGTTTTTTCGTTCTTGCATTGAACTGTGGCTGAAAAATCAACGAAAGAAGATTGGAACTAAGGGCTTTCTGCAAAACATCAGAAATAAAAAGTTCCCTTTTTATTTTCTGCAATGTATCTTCATTAAACATGCAGTAACGGAACTTTTCTCTGTTACGCTTTTTGTTTTTGGCATCGGCAAGTGCAGCATCGGCAAAAGAACGCAACTGCTCTGCCCTGGAAGAATTTCCAGGATACTCTACAATACCGGCATAGCCACAAATATAATTTTCAAATTTTTCACATACTACAGGCTTATCGAAGGCGGTGGCAATCTTTCTTACATAAGATTTCAGTTCATCTTTATGCTGATAGTTTTTAAAAATAATGCCAAACTCATTGCCGCTGATTCGGTACAGCCTTATATTCGGATTATTTTCAAGGACATTCTGCCATCGCACGACAAGTTTTTTTAAGACTTCATTACCGCACTTGTACCCCCGAACTTCATTAATGTGCTTAAATGAATCCAAATCCAGAAGCATGAGGGCAAAACGAGTCTTTTGTTCCACAAGCTCATTCAAATCATGTTCCAGGCACCTGATATTTTTTGAACCTGTCAGATAATCCGTATAAACAATTTCAAGCAAAGCCTTATTGCTTACCGAAGCCCTTTCCATGAGAAAGGCTATTATGCCAACCGACAATATCTGGGATAATATAATGCCCAGTATTGGAATAAGATTTAAATTTGAAGACTGTACAAACAATGCCAGTACAATTGCAAAATTTATTGCAAGAATCACGCAAGAAAATATTGTACCACGCCTTTTAAACAAGACTGACAGGACAACACCTATAAAAAACTGCATGAGCAATGTAATGGTGGCAACAGAATTTCCAGAAATGGAAGAATTAAACAAGTAGAAATACCTGTCAATCAAAAACAGAGGAACAAGATCCAGTACTGCTAAAAATACAGCAAGTACAAAAAACAATACATTTTTTTTCACAGTAACAACCACAACTTTTATTTATGGTTATATCTTACAACATATTCAAATGTTTGTCATATTTTTTTTCATTTTTTAGAAGCAAAAAAATCCATTGCAAATATATGCAAAAAAGTATAGTATTACGTGAAAATTATGCATGACTGTTACAAGATTCTAGGTGTTCCGCACAATGCAACTGCTGCAGAAATCCGCAGGGCCTACAGACAAAAAGCAAAGCTTCTTCACCCGGACATAACACATGAAGATTCCGAAAAATTCAGGGAGCTTGTACAGGCCTATGAAACACTTTCGGACATAAAGTCACGAAGTTTATTCGACGAATCATTTGCATACAAAAATTCTGCACATGCAAGTCATTCCAGCGGAAAAAAACAAAGTTTTGACTACAGAACATGGTTAATGGAACGCAATGACGATGAAAGTCGTGCAAAACTCATATTCTTTGACCTTACACACAACAGGGAAGATTCCGCAGTATCAGAATTCAAGAACATGAACATGACCCGTTCAGGATTCAAACTTTCAAAATGGTTTACAAGAGAAGACTTTATGGATTACGGCTTTATTCTGGCAGAAGAACTTGTCTTACGGCAGGAATATTACGATGCAGTCATTCTTCTTGAACAGATAATAAGAATGGAATACAGCTACAGCTATTTCAAGCTCTTTTTTCCAGAGGTGATGAGCCTTTCGCGCCACATACTCAGAAACAACATTGACGGACAAGTAAACGACGAGCTTGCAATCGATGCATGGGAGCGGGCATTGGACTTGAAGTTTGACAAGTCAGACGACTCTTTCTTTTTGCAAAAAATGGCTGATGCCTATGACCGCATAGGAGACAAGTACACGGCACGCATCTGCAGGGAAGAATCCTTAAGGCTGGTCTCATAAGCAGACTTTATGCAGCTCAGCCACAATTTTGGTACAAAAGAGGTATATGATATATGATTAGATTAAAGAACGAAAAGGAAATCATTGAAATCAGAAAAAGCTGTCATCTTCTGGCAGACCTGTTCAATGAAATAATTCCTAAAGTAAAGCCAGGAGTATCAACAAAGCAGATTGATGAATGGTGCGTAGAGTTCATGCACAGGTTTGGCGGCAAGCCTGCATGGTATCAGGAAGGATTTCCAGGAGCAGCTTGCATAAGCATCAACGAAGAAGTAATACACGGAGTGCCATCAAAGAAAAAAATTGTTCATGATGGAGACCTTGTTTCTCTGGATATAGGCATCAACCTAAACGGCTACATTTCAGACAGTACACACACAGTCATGGTAGGCAATGTAAAGCCTAACCACAGAAAACTCGTGCAGGTAACACGAGAAAGCCTTAATGCAGGAATATTTGCCTGCATACCAGGCAACAGAATAAGCCACATTTCAAATGCGGTATATGACATTGCGCACAAACAGAATGGTTACGGCGTAGTATATGACTATTGCGGTCATGGAGTAGGTCTTGAAGTGCATGAAGACCCTTCAATTCCAAACTGTCCGAGCCACGAAGCAAATCCTCGCATTCAGGCAGGCATGGTTCTTGCAATAGAACCAATGATTAACGAAGGTACTGACGACGTAATTACAGGCGCAAACGGCAGCGAATGGACTGTTGTATCGGCAGACGGAAGCTGGAGTTGCCACGAAGAGCACACAGTAGCAGTATTTCCTGACCACACGGAAATACTTACAGATTTGAATTACAATGGCAATGCATGCCAGGTATAAATAAGGAGTAAACACCATGTCTAAAATTCAGATGAAGAATGCCATTGCAGAGCTTGATGGCGACGAAATGACCAGAATCTTGTGGAAGCTTATAAAAGACAAGCTTTTGCTGCCTTTTGTTGACCTTAAGACCGAATATTACGATTTGTCAATTACGGAACGAGACAAGACGGATGACAAGATTACTTACGAAGCAGCTGCTGCAATAAAGCGTCTGGGTATTGGTGTAAAATGCGCTACAATCACAAGCAATGCCGCACGCGTAAAAGAATACAATCTTACACACCTTACTCCAAGTCCTAACGGCATTTTAAGAGGAGAACTTGACGGAACTGTATTCCGCACACCAATCTTTGTAAACAACATCAAGGGAACTGTAAGCTGCTGGAAAAAGCCTATTACGCTTGGACGCCATGCTTACGGAGACGTATACAAAAACTGTGAAATAAAGACCCCTTGTGCAGGCAAGGCAGAACTTGTATTTACAGGTGAAGACGGAAAGGAAATCCGCAAGACTATAATGGAAATGAAGGGGCCTGGAATTCTGCAGGGCATCCACAATATTGACGCTTCAATAGAAAGCTTTGCCCGATGCTGCTTTACTTATGCCCTTGACCAGAAGATTGATGTATGGTTTGGTGCAAAAGATACCATAAGTAAGACTTATGACGGTAACTTTAAGGAAATCATGCAGCGCATATTCGATGCAGAGTACAAAGACAAGTTTGAAAAAGCAGGGCTTACATACTTCTATACTCTTATAGATGATGCTGTAGCTCGTGTTGTAAAAAGCGAGGGCGGATTCCTTTGGGCTTGTAAGAATTATGATGGCGACGTAATGAGCGACATGATTGCCTCTGCATGTGGAAGCCTTGCAATGATGACAAGCGTACTGGTATGTCCTGGCGGAGAATTTGAATTTGAAGCAAGCCATGGTACAGTACAAAAGCACTATTACCGCTACCTTAAAGGTGAAAAGACAAGCACAAACCCTGTAGCTACAATATTTGCATGGACAGGAGCACTTGCAAAACGTGCGGAACTTGACAATACTCCAGAGCTTGCAGAGTTTGCACATAAGCTTGAAAAGGCTACTCTTGGCACTATCGAAGACGGCATCATGACAGGCGACCTTGCAAAACTTGCAGTTCCAGAAGCAAAGAAAATCGTAAACAGCTGGGAATTTATAGACGAAATAGCAAGCCGCTTGTAGAATATCAATCAGGCTGCCCTTTACAGGGCAGCTTTCATCCGCAATTTATCATCATACATACGTTTGTCGGCCAGATTATATATTTCGGCAGAACTCATATCTGGATCCCACGCAGCCATGCCCATGGCAGTTGAAAACTCAGTCTTTGCCATATCTGAACGTATTTTCTGCATCACCTTTTCAACAGTCTTTAAGTCCGTATTACAGAACACAACTACAAATTCATCTCCACCCATGCGGTACATAAAGCAAGAACGGGGCAATGCATTCTGAATCGTGCTGCAGACAGTAATTATAGCCCTGTCACCTTCGGAATGCCCTTTTGTATCGTTTATGAGTTTTAGGTTATTCATGTCAAATTCACAGAGAGCCGTTATGCTGTCTTTCGGGAACCTCTTGATGTCCGCAAAAAAACTCATCCTGTTCAAAACACCTGTAAGATTATCCCTCTTAAAATG
Source organism: uncultured Treponema sp. (assembly GCA_947167345.1). Taxonomy (GTDB): domain Bacteria; phylum Spirochaetota; class Spirochaetia; order Treponematales; family Treponemataceae; genus Treponema_D. The sequence continues at coordinate 4,739 of CAMVHR010000039.1, read as the reverse complement.
TTCCAGATGAATGTAAAGGTAATAGAACGAAAGCATCAGGGACACGGCACTCAGGAAGATTCCGCGAGTTTCCAGCACGACTTCTGCTGTTACTCCGACCGTGATTCCTGCAAGAGTAACAAACAGCATTTCGCCCTCTTCCTTGTACCCCAGAGACTTTCTTCTTATCGCAATGCACAGTACAACAAAAAAATATATGAGACTCAGTACATGAGGCGTAAATGACAAAAGTTTACGACAAAGTATGTTATGGGCATCGATGTAAAACACATTATCAGTAAACAGAGCATACAGCATTACGACGGCATTAAGGGTTGCAGGAATAAAAAGCAAGATTTTCTTGCGTGCAGACATATTATCACGTTCAAGGATGAACACAGATGACAAGAGAAGGTACACCCTCAAGACAAAGCCAATCATGACGGCGACTTTCCTTACAAAACGAGGTTCTGACAAATGCGAATAATAAAAGTCAACGTTGTCGCTCACTGCCAGACAAAAAAGAAGTATCATGGAATAGATGAAAAGGGTATGCAGCTTATGTTCATAGGCATCATTCGCGTTCATAAATATAAAAAGATAGATTATCGTCAGAAAGGGAATGAAATCTACACTGACAATTTGAAAAAACAGCCGCATGTTTTAAAGTTTACAGCACAATACGGGGTTTTTCAAGAATAAAATCCCGTGGATTTTTTTACTTGAAATCAAATGCACATTTATTTATAATCATTGTCTATGACCATAAAACAAATCCTAGACAGCAAAAAAGTAACTCTTTCACTTGAAGTTTTTCCTCCAAAGCAGCAGTCAAACTTTGACAGCGTTGTCGCAGCAACTAAAGAGCTTGCAGAACTTAAGCCTGATTTTATGTCCATTACTTACGGGGCTGGAGGAACAACAAAAGTAAATACTGTAGAAATTGCTTCCAAAATCCAATCATTCAACACGCCTGCACTTGCACACCTCACATGCGTTGGCAATACAAAGGAATCAATACAGGCTACAATACAGGCAATGAAAAAAGAAGGCATTGAAAACATTCTTGCTTTACGCGGAGACATGCCTCAGAATCTTACTGAAGGTCATACAGCAATTACAGAAGGTCTTGAACATGCAGACCAGCTTGTTTCCATATTAAAAGAAGAAGGATTTTGCGTTGGTGGAGCCTGTTACCCTGAAGGTCATCCTGAAAGTAAAAACAGAGCCGATGACATTGACAATTTAAAATATAAAGTAGATGCAGGTGTTGACTTTCTGACGACACAGATGTTTTTTGACAACAACATGCTTTATTCATACCTGTACAGGCTTCAGTCAAAGGGCATCCATGTTCCAGTACTTGCAGGAATCATGCCAATAACAAACAGTTCTCAGGTAGAGCGCATGGTAAAGCTGTCATCTGCCTACATTCCTGCAAAACTGCTTTCAATATGCGACAGGTTCAGCAACAACCCGGAAGCAATGCGACAGGCAGGAATTGCTTATGCCATTGACCAGATAATAGACCTTATTTCCAACGGAGTAAGAGGAATCCATATATACACAATGAACAAACCTGCCGTTGCAAGAGATATCCTAAGCAATGTAGATGCAATTGTGGCAGCAAGCAACCAGTCATGAAAGATTTAAGCTCCAGACCTCTACATTCATTTGGTGTGCTTCAGTGTTATGCAACTCTACTTGTAAGGCCTCAGAGCTTTATTCCTGCATGGCGTTATATTTACACCGCGGCAACAAAGTTTTTTCTTTTTCAGTTCCTAAGGAAATTTCGCATTATCAGAACAAAAATAGTGCATGTCGATCATGAACTGGATGATTGCATTCCATTCAAGCCAGAACTTCTTGACATTTACCTTGATTTCATTAATTTCTGGCTAAGACCAATATCAATGATGCAGCAAAAATTCGGTGTCCGAAAAGGAACTGAAATTGCAAACAAATTTCTTTTCTATATAACGAGAACTTATTCAGAAGCCTACAACCTGTACAAAAAATGCATGACGACGACTAATCAGCCAAAAACAGACTGTACAGGATTAAAGATAATGAGGATTATGGACCCCCATTACCTTTGCGTTCCAAGCCTGCATATTGCAGTAGTAACTCTTACTATAAGTTTTTACAGGCAACTGTTTGATCAGGATTTGTTCAGTGAAAATGAAAAAAAACGATGGATGCAGGAAATTGAAACACATGGAATTGAAATAGCAGATTCTGTATTATATTTAAAGCAGCATAGCGTAAACTGCATTCCGGCAGCATTGTACATGATGTCAAGAATTACCCCGGAACTAGTTTCCCCTGCAGAAGCGGTACAGTTCTTGGACAAGCTTCTTCAGAGAGAACTTACAATTGATGCTGAAACACACAAAAAAATCATTGAACACATACAGTTTATATACGAACGATTTCTTTTGGAAGGAACTACGGAAGACGACTGGAGGACTCCAATACTGCGCTGGCTGGAATCCTACGAACCTTACCAAACAAACTAAAAAAGCCGGCAAAAGCCGGCTATAATACAAACTTCAAGGCATTAATATTCTTCTGCTGCACCAGATTTCTTATACAACGAAGCACGTCCGCTTCTCTGTGTTGCAGTGTGCACGCCAGGACGAGTATGAGAACCGCCCTTTGCGCGGGAACGGAATCCGCCACCATCACGGTCACCTCTTCCGCGTCTTCGGTCACGGTCTCCCCTACCTACTGCAAATCTGTCATTTTCATCATCAAACTTTTTGCTGCCGCTTCGCTTTCCACCAGAAGCCTTAACATCTTCATGAATATGAGGCAACGTCTCATCATTCTTAGAAAGCTCAATAGCCTTTCTTGCAGCATCAGCAGGAAGACTAACCAGACAGAACATATCTGCCATGTCTATTGCATCAACATCACGATCACGGATGCGTACAAGCTTTGAAAGAAAACCTGCAATCTTACGAGGATTATAGCCATCGTGCCATCCAAGCTGAACATACAGACGAATCTGGTTTTCACCAACAGAACCAAAACCTCTGTCTTTGCCAGAACCACGGTCTTTTCTTCCGCCCTTGTCTGAACCAGATTGAATATTTATTTTACCATAACGCTTTTTGCTCAAAGAACTGCCATAAGTTGCAGCAAGAAGGGATGCAACAACTTCCTGTGGATTCTGATTTGTACAAAGCTCTTCTGCAAGCTGATCAAATACAGGATCACCTTTTCTAAGATGAGGAACAGGAGCAACAACAATGCCCTCTGCAATCTGTTCAGCAGAAAGCTCCTGATTTTCAGGATTTACAGAATCTGCATCTGCGGAAACAGAATCCTCTGCAGCTTTAAGCCCGTCTTTTAGACCAAGCTTTTCCTTTACTTCATCAAACAGACGGATTTTCTTTATTGCAAGAACTTCTTCTACAGATGGAATTTTTCCTTCAAGAAGTTCACCTTTTGCACTGCGTTTAATAGCATTACGCAAATATGCAAGTTTTCTACGCTGCTCCTCTGGACGTACAAAAGTAACAGCCATACCTTCCGCACCTGCACGACCTGTACGGCCAATACGGTGAACATAAGTAGGTCCGTCAAATGGCAAATCAAAGTTTACTACATGAGTAAGACCTGTAATATCAATACCACGGGCTGCAACATCTGTTGCTACAAGAATGCGAACACGCTTTGCACGGAAACGTGCAAGAATTTTTTCACGCTGTCCCTGAGGAATGTCGCCATGAAGGGCTGCAACCATGTAGCCTTTTTCGTCAAGATATTTACATACAGCATCTGCATCTGTCTTTTTCTGAACAAATACAAGACCGTAAAATTCAGGTGACATATCAATAAGGCGAACAAGAGCTTCTGGCTTTTCACTTTCACGCACAACCCAATAGCGCTGTTCTATAAGAAGAGGCTCTTCTTCATGTCCTTCTTCTTCTACAATTTCGTAGTCGCCCATGAATTTCTGAGCAATTTTTAATATAGGAGCTGGAATTGTTGCACTGAACAAAAGAACGCGGCAAGCAGGATTTGCAGATGAAAAAATATTTTCAATATCATCAACAAAGCCCATGTCGAGCATTTCATCGCCTTCGTCAAGAATAAAATAGTCAATCTTGTCAATTTTCAAAACACCGCGGTCTATCAAATCCTGAACACGACCTGGAGTACCAACTACAATTTCAACACCGCGTTTAAGGCTGCGCATCTGCTCGCCCATTGAGGCACCACCATAAACTACAGCTGTGCGTGGGTATTTTCCTGTTGTAAAGGATGCCATTTCCGTACATGTCTGCATGGCAAGTTCGCGGGTTGGCTCAAGGATGATTGCACGTACATGGTCGCTTTCTTCACGAAGAGACTGAACCAAAGGCAAGCCGAAAGCTGCGGTTTTACCAGTTCCTGTACGGGCACGTGCAATAACGTTTGCTTCGCCATTCAGAAGGCGAGGAATTGCAAGAACCTGAATTGGTGATGGAGTTACAAAGCCTTTCTTTTTGATTGCTTCGAGTGTAATTTCATCCAGACCTAAATCTTCAAAGGCGATTGTGTCATTAGAAACGCTTTCGCTAGAAAAGCTTTCTACTTCATTTTCTACTGTCTGGATTTCTTCATTTTCATTCATTATGTTTCCCCTGCGCAATAATACGCTACATGAAAATTGAGTACCGCATAATGAACCGTATAAGGATGATTAATTATCCTTTTCCCCTTGTACCCTGCAAGGCACTATCCCTGTTGCGGTAACAAGAATCATGTTT
>CAMVHR010000038.1 GCA_947167345.1 uncultured Treponema sp. | reverse complement strand
CTGTATTTAACTTATAGATGCCGTTTGAATCAAAGTTTCCAGAAGGAAAACTTCCAATAAGTATAGATGAATTTTCTTTACTGTTTTGGTGTTGTAATGATTCAAGAGGAAAGAATGTCCTTCCATCCGGGTCGGTATACTTCACCGGATTGTTCCCCGCATAGACATACAAACCGCAATATTCTAAACAAAAGAATATGTACTAACAGGATGTACAACTTTCCTGTGCATCCTGTCAGTGCCCCGATGTTCCATCATTTATCGGGTACTGTTCTTTTTCTATGTCAAAAAACTCTTTTTGCTTCCTTTGATGGAGGATGCTTTGTTTTTGTAAAGAGAGCTGATTGTTCCTTATGACAGCAATGTGGCAGACTCTTATTGATTTTGATTCATTGAATCAAATTTAACAGATAGTCATAATCAATATTGTCTCCGAATATAATTGTTTCCGGATCAGAATAATATCCTCTTCCAATAGATACACCTTTGAAAATCATTAATGAATATTTTTTATCAGATGTCAATCGCAATATAAGCCTTTTATCAAATATCTGAATAAATTTCTTTTCACTTTTCAACCCTACATAATTCTCTGCAGGACCTAGTTTAGGAGAGCTTTTTCCATCTAGCTTATAGCAGTTATCAAATGTTTCTTGAATGGCTTTAATTAAAGCTTCTTTTTCGCAAGGGAGCTTCAATTCGATAACAGGTGGAACAGCTTCTATTCCCCACCTAGGATCTTCTGCAAGACCAATAGGATTTAAAAGCAATCTCTTTGATTTTTCAAAATGAAGCCATACAGCCTTATATTTATATTCCATAAAAATATCCTCCAAATTAATCTATTATATGAACAACAATATTAATACCTTTTTTTGCAGCCTCAACCGTGGCCTCTTGTATTGCTTTTAACTGTGCAGGATTTGCATTTGAAGGTATTGCCAAATCTAATATTCTTACAGTTTCTGAATTTATATTAACAATTGTTTTACCATAAGTTTTACCTGAAAAATTTGCAAGTTTATTCACATAGCTGTTTATCTTGTTGTAAACATTTCTTGCATTCTGATATGTCTTGGCATTTAAATCCATGGATTTTATGCTTCCAATACATTTTGATAAATCTTCTATAAATTCTTCTGCATAGTCAGCATAGTCAATTACAGGAAAATTATTCATCATGCCGCCCAGCTTTCTTTCAATTTCCCATCCACGTTTAAATGCAGGAAGAGACCAAACACTTGTCTTTACAGCCCCTGCTGCATTTTGAACTTTATTAATATTGTTTAAAATATGGGTAGCATTTTTTACTTTTGATATTCCTGCAGGAACATAAGGAATAAAAATAGAAGCTGCATCTAAGGCTACGTCAGTCCAGCCGGAGTTATCACCATTTATACTTTTATAGGTTGCAACACCAGCATCAAATAATGTAAAAACAATGTCCCATACTGTATCGACAGGTATGCAACCATCTGGGTCTGTATACTTAACAGGATTGTTCCCTGCATATCCATACAAACCGCAATATTCTAAACTAAAGAATATGTACAGACAGAATGTACTGTCTTCCAGTGCATCCTGTCAGTACCCCGATGTCCCATCATCCATCGGGTACTATTCTTTTCAATGTCAAAAAACTCGTTCGACTTCCTTAAGGAGAAAAAAAACTTACATTATTATGGAATCCATCAATTTATATGACTGAATCCTACAAACATCGAGTTAACACATGTGTCTTGATATCGTGTACCTTTATAAACATCTAGAATTTCCATTATGATTGTAAAACTATTTTTTCCATTGTACTGAAATAAATCAGATAAATCAATTTGCTGGCCTCCTGCCGTATCTTCAAAATTAAAGATAAATTCCCTGCCATTTTCTACACATTTAAATTTTGCTTTTTTTATACGCGAATTCTTTTCATACAGACTAGGATTCTTGGCCGAAATATATCCTGAAAAAAACACTATTCCAGGTGAATTCGTTGTAAATGTAAGTGTTTCTCCTATTCCATTTCCATTTACCCCCTCAACCCATGGAGAGTCTAAATTCAAATTGCTCAGATTTTCGACTTTATAGAAAATATTTTTTTCTGTTAAAAAAGAAGATGCTTTTATCTTATGAATCGGATATGTTCTTTCCCTGCTAATAGAAACTCCACCCACAAAAAAAGGTTCTTTAAAATCTGATTTGTACAGTACAAGATATTTCTTTGAAACCAATGCTGTGAATTTTATGCCGTTATCCAGTTTTATTTCGTAAAGCCCCTTGCAACCAGTTGCAGTGTATTTGAAAGTTTGATTCCAAACTTCATACATATCTGGATTACCATCATCTAAAAATTCTATTTGGTTATTTTCATAAAAGAAAATGCTACAGAAATAATTCTTTATGGTAAATCCCATATAACCATTCTTTATATTAAAATCAGATTGTGCATAAATCCAAATGCTGTTAAAAATTAACAAAAAAATTATAATTTTCTTTTTCATTTTACTCTCCAATTGTATAAGGCCATGCCCATGCATCAGGAAAATCCTTGATAATGATTGGAATTGAGTCTCCTGGAATCCAAGAGTCTGCATTAGGATCTCCGTATTTCAAAGGATCTCCATATTTAAATCCTAATAATTCCAATATATTCGTTACCTCATTAAAATCTTCAAGATTTGCAACTTGACATGCTAAGCTCATTGGTCTTCCTTTTAAAATCCCTTGTCCATACGGTTCTGTTCCCGATAAATTGAATACATTTGGATGGAATAAGCAGTCTCCATTGTGCGCTGCATATTTATCCATTGCGCCTAAATCGGTATTTACTATATGTATTGGTTTCAGAAAGTGTCCTGTCTTGTTTAGAAGTTCTCCTGTATATGTTCCTGCTGGTAACCTTATCCAGTCCAAAGGCTTCTCAAGAATCTTTCTTTTCCAGTCAGGTGTGGACTGAACGCTTATTTCATTTAGTTTTACTCCCATATATGTAACACTTAACTTGGACTGAAAGTAACTGCCATTTTGTCCATTATCATTCCAAGCTCGTTGTATTTCTATCTTAATATTACTTTTTACAAAACCTCTGTCTCTCATTGATAATTTTGCCAAGTCTGATGTAAAGACTTTTTGAAATTCTGTCTGAAACAGTCCTGTAGGATCAATATATCTGACAGGATTATTTCCTGCATAGACATACAAACCGCAATATTCTAAACAAAAGAATATATACTGACAGGATGTACTGAAAAACAGTGCATCCTGTCAGTACCCCGATGCCCATCATTCATCGGGTACTGCTCTTTTTCTATGTCAAAAAACTATTTCTGCTTCCTTATGATGGAGGAAGATTCTTTTTATTTACACTAATTTTTTTATAAGTAAGTTATTCAGAATTATAAAACTGTTTATAGCCCTAATAAATCAATACTTAGATTCATTTTTTAAACGTTGAGGTATTACAATACCATAAGGTAAGTCATCAAAAAGAAATGTATATTTTTCAGAAGCGGGATAAATGAATATTCTAAAAAGACCTTTATTATTATCAGAAGAATATACAATATCAGAAAAGTAAATATTATATTCTTTTTGAGAATTATTTATTTTACAATACGTCTGCCAAATCACTTTCTTAAAGCCGTTTTCGATGTAATCATATTCTGCAACAGCTATTTTATCAAGTGTATAGTCAGAATCGTCAAACAATCCGAATAGATATTCAGCATCTTCTTTAAAAGTTTTATATGCATCATTCTTGCAGAATAAACATTCAAGTTCATCTATATCTTTATTAAAAATTGCATTAAGAATTTTTTCTAAATTTTGAGATTCAATTCTATCCCATTCATAATGAGAAAACGTTATCATATCTTTTTGTCCTAATCCAAAAGCAGTATAAATAAGCGATAGTGCTATAAATAATAATTTTTTCATAAAAATTCCCCTAGAACTCAAATGTTGCAGTGTTACCTTCAAATGTCCAGCCAGGAAAGTTCCCCCAGCGATTTTTTAAAGCATCCAATAAATCTTCACGTCCTGTAAAATCCCAAGAGAATTTAGCTTTTAGTTCATTTGCAAGAGCTCCCTGTTCATGAGGATTAAATAGATCTGGCCACCAGTGAAGTCCTTCAAATGTTCCTATAACACGATTTCCTCGGGTCAGAGTAACTGACGTATTCATAGCCAAACTTTTATCTACTATGTAATGCTCAAAAGAGCCTGTAAAAATATGACCATTTATATTTGCATAGCAGTTTACCTCAACAGATTTTACATATATCCCCATTTCACAGCCTGCACCAAGATTTAAATAATCACCTTTCCAAGCCCAGAGAATATATTCAATTCCATCATTTGTTGTAAAAGGAAATTTTGCACGTTCCATGCTAGTTCCGATGTCAAATCCGACATCGTATAAATCATTGTATCCTAGCCATCCTTTAAATAAGCTTCCTTGCCAGCAGTCAAAAGTTGCATGGTACAATCCTGCATTAGAATCATAAGAAAAACCAAAAGGATTTGTTGGAAAAATTCCATTTTGTGCAAAAAATACTGAAACAGGATTGGCTATTGTTGCATGGAAAAATTTTCTTGTAACATCCTTTACAGTTATATTACCATCTGGGTCTGTATACGTGACAGGATTATTTCCTGCATAGTGGTACAAACCGCAATATTCTACACAAAAGAATATGTACTGACAGGATGTACTGCTTTCCAGTGCATCCTGTCAGTACCCCGATGCCCATCATTCATCAGATACTGTTCTTTTTCGATGTCAAAAAACTCTTTCTGCTTCCTTATGATGGAGGAAGTTTCTTTTTATCTAATATTAATAATAACATAAATTTATGGAAGTTGATTTAACAAATTATAATTTTGCTTATAATATTTTATTCAGAATTTTCCAAAAGTTTAAGCTCATCATTTAATAAAAACCAACATAAATAACTACCAACATCACATATATACTCTTTATTTTCATTTATACTATATATATAGTTCAGGTAATCTATTTCAAATCTATTATTTATTAAAGTTATAACAAAAAAACCATAATATAACAATTTTTTCTTTGGCTTAAAAAAATGTACACTTTGTTTACAATTTAAAGCTTCAACTAGTTTTCCCCTTTCAAAATCATTAAATTTATAAGTTATATCAATTTCACCTTTTGCTGGAGACATATAAATGATTTTGATGTTGTTTTTGGAATAATCTAAACTGTTTTGTCCGTACAGATTACCTAACAAAAACAATAAACATACTGATAATATTTTTGTTTTATTCACCACAATTCTCTTCCTCTTGCTTGCTAGAATTTGCAATAATCTCATCAACCAACTGATATAAAGCCTGTTTTTGTCTATCAAACCAACCTCGATTATTAAAGTTTATTGATTCATATTTAGTTGTAGTTCCTTTCCAACCAATAAATTTAATTTTTGATCCTAATTTATCTCGCCATTTAATACCATTTTCATTCTTATACCACTTTGAGCCATCCTGACAACAATTTTCCATTACTACAGTTTTTAGATTTTCACTTATTTCATCTGGTATGTCATCAGGATAAAAATGTAAATGATCTGTAGTTTGAATAGATCCATCTTCATAGCCATGTCCACTAGTAACAATAAGAATAGCTTCTTCATCTTTAAATGTGTTTATAATATCTTCTTTTGTTGCTGCAAAATTTACAACAACAGAGATTCCATTAGCCCTCAACTTTTTTACGTCATCCATAATTGAAGACCACTCATCTCGAAGCATCTGTTGATCATAAAAACTATCTTTCTTATATGTATATAAAAAATATACTTGAGTTCTTCCATCCGGATCTGTGTATTTAATAGGATTATTTCCTGCATAGTGGTACAAACCGCAAATTATAAACAAAATGACGTGTACTTGAAAGGATTACTGCGTTTCAAGTACCCATGGTCGCCCGACAGAAAATCTTTCATAAATATAAAATAAAGATGATTTGTAAATTGCAGCGACTCTACAATGACCGTTTATTAATAAAAGCAACAATTCCTTCTATTTCAGCTTTAACATATTCTTCACCTGACAAAAAAGAAGAACAGAATGAATACCATGGATATGACATTAGGACTTCATTTTTTTCATAATTCTTAAAAATTATCAATTCATTAAAAGACTTATTATAATCAATTGCATATTTTGTATCTTTTACATGAAATACTATCAAAGGCTTATTAGCTCTAAAAGTTTCAAGTTCGTCTCCCATAGAATCAAATTCAGTATATTTCAAATCCGTTCTTTTTTTTTCGTCTATTTCTATACCCTGATTATTCAGATGTTTTATTATCAAACCTTCTACGTCTTTTTCACTGATTGTAAATGGTCCTGCCAAATCAGCTATATATGGAATTACAATTTTTACTAAATAATCAGACAGATTTTCATTTTCATGCCAGTTTCTTCGGAATTCATGCAGTCCATACGAAATTAAACAGCAATCCAAATATATGAAAGGCTCCTGTTCGGGCAGAACATGCGACTGTCTGTGAATTGTGACAGTAACATTATTTTTTGTTATCAAATTTATTCCAATATTAGTTTTTTTCACAGTTATCTGATTCTTACATAAAAAATCTTTTAACTCATCTAATTTCAGAATTTTTTCAAGTTTCATTGTAAACTCCTGTTAATTAAAAGCTAAAGAGAAAAAAATCATTACAAAACCGGCTACTGCATACTTCGTAGCATTTCCCAAAGCTTTCGATGTTTCAACGGCGGTTTCTTTTAAAGGGGTATAATCCACTTTTCCTTGTTGTGCATAATAAATCATACCAGCTTGAGATGGATCATCCTTAAAAGTAACTAGTCTATAAGACTTGGTGTACTTACAAACTCCTGGTATGGTATAAGTCACACTATCTATTCCTTTTCCATTAATTTCCCCCAACAGAGAGGTGCCCTTTTTCGCTCCTATCACATCTGAATTATCGATATATTTTTGCAATTGATTTTTACCATCTGGCAAAAGTCGTTGTGTTATTGGCTTTATTTCGTAAAATTCATTTCCATTTACATAATCAACTCGTCCATCGGTGTTTTCTTTTTTTCCACCACCAGAAATTGGAACTTCTGAGATACCGCCAAACTTTCTAATAAGATAAGTTTCTATTTTTGCATGAGCTATAGTTCCTTCCCATTTTGCAACAATATTCCAATATGGTATTTCCTCAGTTCTTCCATCAGGATCTGTATACCTGACAGGATTATTCCCTGCATAGACATACAAACCGCAATATTCTAAACTAAAGGCTATGTACTGACAGGATGTACTGTCTTCCAGTGCATCCTGTCAGTACCCCGATGTTCCATCATTTATCGGGTACTGTTCTTTTTCTATGTCAAAAAACTCTTTTTGCTTCCTTATGATGGAGGAAGCTTATTCTTCAAAATTTCATTCAATAAATGTTGCTTCCACAAATTTCTGTGGAAGATTTTCTGTAGGCGGTATTGAAACTATGTAACCGTGGGCACCAGTAGAAAGCTTTGGTTGTATAGTGTCCTGAAAAGTCTCAGCGAGTACATTATTGAAATATACATTGAAGGCATTGCCTGACAGAGTAACTTTTATGATGTTTTGTACGCCGTATCCTCTTTTTAGGCTGTCAAACCTTTTCCAGTCTTGAATAACGGTAAAATCCTCGGCAGCCTGCTTTCCTATCATATACTGTCCACTTGTATTTATCATTACTGTAAGAAAATATTCTTTGCCGGAACTTTTTCTAGCTGCAAAAAGTATTCCGAATCCTGCAGTACTGCTACCAGTACCCCGATGTTCTATCATTCATCTAAATATTAACATATAATTTATTTTTCAAACACCATTATTCACAACTTTTAAAGAATTCTTTTAAACTAATATTCTTATTAGATAAAAAATAAACAGAATAACCAATGTAAATTAACAGATATTACGGCATGGAACTCATATTTTATAAGAAATTTTTCATTTCCTTACAGTCCACAAATCGTAACCAGTCTAGTTATGAATCGTTTCTATACAGGAAATGAAAAATTTCCTAATATGAAACAAAACATTTCATAATATGCAATGAAACGTTTCGTATTAGGAAACGTTTTGTTTCTATACACTCCACGAAAAATTTCATAATACGTTATAAAAAAATTCTAGCAATGAAATGATATTTATTTCTAATACCCATGAAAGCTGATTGTACCGCTGTGTATTTTTTTATATTGTGCTATGATAAATATCAGCACGCTTTTATCTTAAAAAGGAGAAACTGGGAGAATGAACGCAAGAAAACTTCCAATTGGCATACAGACTTTTGAGGAACTTAGAGAAAAAGATTATACATACATTGATAAGACAGCCTTTATTGAAAAGCTTGTAAACGTCGGAAAACCTTATTTTCTAAGCCGTCCTCGCCGATTCGGGAAGTCCCTCTTTCTCTCCACTCTCAGAAGTTACTTTGAAGGAAGAAAAGACCTTTTTGAAGGTCTTGAAATCGCAAAGACTGAAACGGTATGGAAACAATACCCTGTGTTCTATTTAGATTTTAATGTGGGTGATTTCTCAACGGAAGAAAGTTTCCGCAGTTCGCTTGATAAAAAACTGTCCAATTATGAAAAACTCTATGGATTTAATGGAGCAAAAACCTTTGCCGACAGGTTCAGTGATTTGCTAAAGGCTGCTCATGAAAAGACAGAATTGCAGGCAGTCGTTCTTGTGGACGAATATGACAAGCCTTTATTAAATGCAATTGGTGACGAAACACTTGTAGATACGTTCCACTTTGAGTTTAAGATGGACGGCACGGCAAAAGATGCGTTGGAACAAATCAACAGCAAGGATTATGCAATACCCTACAAGAATGATGGTCGTAGAATCGTTAAGATAGATGTAAACTATTCAAGTATAGAGCGCCAGCTTACAGAATGGATTATTGAATGATGGAAAATCTTAATTTTCTCTAATCTACTAAATCTGTGGTTTGATCATTATCTGTGGTTATAATATCATAAATTAATGCTTATGGGCAAATTTAGTCTGGCCAGTGGCCATAATCATTATGCCCAGTGAACAAAGCTGTTCTAATTCTTTTTCATATCCCACTACATACTGACATTTGTTTTTATTTCTTAAAGAATTTCCTTTATTTTCCGATAATATACAGTGAATAATCTATTTTTCAATGAGTGGGAAGGATAAAATGAAAATGGGTTTTATGAAAGCTGTTGCAGCTAAATTAAAGAAAGCGGCTAAAGTTCTGGAAGATCTTGCAGTTCAGGAAGAGGGTGTCGCAGAATCTTCTTCCTTGGAAGGAAAGCCTGTAGAAACAGATTCTGCTGTACAGGCTTCTGACGATATTTCATCATCTGACGAAATCGTTTCTGGCGAAACGGATGTTACAGACAAAAAGACTGAACTCATAAAAGTTTTGCAGTCTCAGGATGAACTTCTTGATTCTATTTTGTCTGAGCAGAATAAAATGCATTCAAACGTAAAGGACAGAGATTGGGAATCTCTTCAAGATTCTATATCTGCTTTGCGTCGTATGAGTGATACTTTTGTAGAATTGGATCAGCAGCGAGAATTGCTTGTTGATGAAGATAAACATATTTACTATGAGCCATCTGTAGAGCCTTTGTTTGTAAGTCTTAGGACAAAGCTTACAAAGAGCCGTATTGAAAATGATGCTTTACGTACTTATGTTACTACAACGAAAGATTTTATAGGTAATGTTATAGAAGAATGTTTTGTTAAAACTGCAACAACATATTCTCCTGCAGGTAAACTTGTAAAGCCTGAAGTTGGAAATGTATTAGTAAATCTAGAATTCTAATTGTGATTTTGCATGCAGAATGGGTGAGTATATAGGAGGAATTGGAAAATGTCAGGATCTTTTGCAGGTATAGAAATTGGAAAAAGAAGCCTTATGGCTCACAGCACTCAGATTCAGACTGCTGGACACAATATTTCAAACGCTGATACAGAAGGCTATAGTCGTCAGCGTGTAAAAGTTTCTACAATGGATCCTCTGTACCGCCCTGATTTAGAGCGTGCTGAGCTTGCTGGTCAGATTGGGCAGGGCACAAAAATTGAAAGTATTGAGCGTATTCGTGATGAACTTTTGGATTCTCGCATCATTGCACAGACAAATGAAGAATCTTATTGGGATACTCGTAACAATTACTATTCAATGATTGAGCAGATTTATAACGAACCAGATGAAGTTTCCGTTCGTAGCAATATGGATAAATTCTGGCAGAGCTGGCAGGAACTTTCTGCAGATCCAAGCAACAATGCTGCTCGTGATGCTGTTGTTGTTAGAGGTCAAAGCCTTACTAACTCAATTAAGCAGCAGAATAATAATCTTATTGCAATTTCTAATCAGGTAAACGGAGATATTAATGCTACTGTAAAGCAGGTAAATGATTTGTCTCGTCAGATAGCAGATGTAAACGGTGAAATTGTAAGAAGTAAGGCTATGGGAGATAATCCTAATGACCTTATGGATCGTCGTGATCTTCTGGTTGAAAAGTTGGGTAAGCTTATTAATGTAACTGTAGTACGAACTGATCCTGATGAATTTCTTGTACATACTGATGGTCAGATGATTGTTCAGGGCAGTGAATACCGTCAGATTGATGAAGTTACAGATCTTGATAATAAAGGATATACACGTCTTGTTTGGCATGATACAGAGGTAGATGCATATTTTAGAGGCGGTTCACTTGGAGCTCTTGTTGAATTGCGCGACAAAGATCTTCGCAGTGAATTGCAGTCTCTTGATACTATGGCTCTTAACTTTGCGGACTTTGTCAATGACATTCACCGCAATGCCATTGGTAAGAACAATGTAACGGGCCTCGACTTCTTTACGGAGCATCCTTTTGTTGAAAATACTAATGGTAACTATGACCGTAATGGTGACGGTGTTGAAGACGCTTCATATATTTTCCGCATAACAGGAACAAACAGCCTCCGTCCTCATGAACAGATTGGATTGCAGGGAACAATGACATTTAATGCTCCTTCTGGAACAGTTTCGGTTGATTATTATCCTGCTGATACTGTAGAAGATTTGGTTAACCGAATAAACGACAGTAATGGTGAAGTAAAGGCTTATTTGGATCGCAATTCAAAGCTTGTTCTGAAGGCAACAACTTCTGAGTCAATGTCTAATCCTGATTTTGTTATCCGTCATGTGGAAGATTCTGGTATGTTCCTTACAGGATATACAGGTATTCTTAGTGCAAGTGGGGCAGAAGGTGCTTATGATTATAATAGGGCAAATGCTGTAAATGTCCTTGCTGATGCACAGTTTGCCGTTACACCTGTTATGAATCCATCTGGGTATCTTGTTGTTAACCCTCAGATTGAAAGTGATTCTGCAAGTGTTGCAGCTGCATTTGCTAATTCGCAGGGCAGGGCTGATGTTGATGATGGTCGTGCTGCTGTTGAAATTGCCGCAATACGTAATACAAAGATGATGGTAGGAACAGACCGCACTTTTGACGATTATTTTGCGGATACTGTAACCCGAATTGGACTTAAGGGTGAGCAGGCTGAAAATCAGCTTGCAAGCAAGAATGCTATTATGAATGATCTTCGTGATTTGCGTGACAGCATAAGTGGGGTTAACATAAATGAAGAGCTTGCAGACATTATAAAATTTCAGTATGGCTATGAAGCTGCTGCAAAGTTTATTAGTGTTCAGGATGAATTGCTGAATACTTTGATTAACCGTGTTGGTGGCTGATTTTGATGCTTCACAGGATATATATTTAGTATAAAAGGAGAATGATATGAACAGAATTAGTTCTCAGATGTATAATACAGACACTCAATACTTCTTACGCAAGCAGGAAGTTCATCAGAATGTTTTGAACAATCAGATTGGTAGTCAGAGTCGTATAGGCTCTCTTCGTGATGATCCGATTGCTGCAGGCCATCTGGTGCGTTACAATTCATATCTTTCACGTGTAAATCAGTTTGAAAAGAATGCTCAGACGCTTGCCGATCAGTTTCAGATTCGTGAAGGATATGTAAATCAGAATCTTCAGATTATGCAGCGTGTGCGAGAACTGGCTGTTAGCGGTGCAAATGGCTTGAATACAAAAGATGATCTTAAAAATATGGCTTCTGAAGTTAATGAACTCTTAAAAGAATTGGTTCAGAATGCAAATGCTGTTGATGCTGATGGCAACAGTCTTTTTGCTGGTACCCGTACAAAAAATATTGCATTTGATGTTTCATTGGGAAATGTTCCTGGTGCTAGTGAGCCTTTAATTGAATCTGTTCAGTATAATGGAAACATCACTATGAACAAAATTGAAGTTGATGAAAACCAATATATGGATGTGGATAACAGTGGTAGCAGGATTTTTTGGGCAGAACCACAGCGCCTCATGGGATCTCGCGATTTAACTCAATGGCAGGCTGGTAGCGATAACTCTATTAATCTTGATGGTGTTGAAATTAAGATTAACAGAGGTGACAATATTCATGCTGTTATTGCAAAGATTAATGACAGTGGTGTTGCTGTAAAAGCTTCTCTTGATCCTATTACAAATGGTCTTAATCTTGAAACTACAGATGCTCACCAGATTTGGCTTGAAGATAAGACTGGCGCAACTTTGGAAGAATTGGGATATATAAAAGATAAATCACAGTTGCCTCCTTATAATCTTACTGGTAATGTTCGTAGTTCTGGTGGTTCTATTTTTGATACTGTTATTGCATTGCGTGATTCTATGCTGAAAGGTGATACAGAGGCTATCGGTTCTCGCGTTCTCGGTTCTATTGATGAAGGTATTTCAAACATTACTACTCGTCTTGCCAAAACAGGCAGTGATTATGAACGTGCACAGAATAACATTGTACGTTCTCAGACTACTGCATTGAATGTAACCCAGCTGGTAAGCAGAGAAGGGGATATTGATTTTACTAAAACAATTACTGATATGAAGATGCTGGAACTTGTAAATCAGGCAACGTTAAGTAATGCCGGAAGAATGTATTCAACTTCTTTACTGAATTATATGCACTAATTTTTTTATATATTAAAAATTCATATTGAAAAATTGTAAGACCGGTGCGGATGCTTTCTTTGGAGTGTCCAAACTGGTCTATTGTTTGTAACGGTAGCAGGTGATAAAGATGCAGATAAAAACAAAGACAATGGGCTTAATTGAAATAAGCGAAGAACAGTTAATAAAAATTCCTTCTGGTATTTTTGGTTTTGAAGATTATACAAAATATGCTTTGATTGACTGCAGAATTAAACCTTTTATCTGGCTTCAGTCTTTGGATGAAAGTGCTCTTGCATTTTTAATGATAGATCCTTTTATCATTAATCCTGATTTTGAAGTTGATATTGATGATAAAGAACTTGGAAAAATAGGCATAAAAGACCCTTCTGAGGTTCTAGTTATGGCTATTGTAACAGTTCCAAATGATGGTTCCCATGTTACAGCGAATCTTCGTGGGCCTATTATTATTAATAAAAAGACTCATGAAGCAATGCAGGCTGTTTTGAATGATCCTAAATGGACTACAAAATTTGATATAGTTTCAGCTCTTGCTGGAAAGGAGGACAAGTAATGCTTATCCTTTCTAGAAAGATTGATGAAAAAATAAAGATTGGTGATGAAATTACCCTTACAATTATAGAAGTGAAGGGGGATCAGGTAAAAATAGGTGTAGAAGCTCCTAAAAATGTAAAGGTATTCCGCCAGGAAGTTTTCGATGCTATTCAGAAAGAAAATAAAGTTGCAGCACTTGATGTTTCAGAAGAAAGCCTTGCAAAGCTTTTTAAATAGAGCCTGAATTTTTCAATTGTTTTTGTTCATAGACCAATTCTGCTTCGCTTTTTCTTACATAGAGCGGACCATCATAATCTTGCATAGGTTCCGCTTTATTTTTTATTAATTCTTCTGCAATTACAAATAAATTTTCAGTAGCATCAATTTCAGGTACATAGCAATGTACAGAATATAATTGACTTATTTCGTTTACTCTGCTGCAAAAAGAACTTGCTCCTGGTCCGCATACTAGGACAGAAGACTCTTGATCTATCTGCTTTATGATTTCTTCTATTGTTTTATCTTCTGGTTCTGAAAGCTTTTTCCCTCTCAAAAAGAATTGATAATAATATTCATCTTCCTTTGCTTCTATTACGCTTAATACAGATTCTGGAGAGTCTTTGTATTGTAATGAGTATGCTTCAAGAGAAGGAATTCCGTACAGAGGAATCTTATGAGAAAGTGTAAGAGCTTTTAAAGAGCTTAATCCCAATCTTAAACCTGTAAAACTTCCAGGACCAGATGTTATTGTTGTATAGTCAAGATCTGAAGGCTTAAGTTCTAGTTCATTCAGTACAAAATCAATGGAAGGAAGTAATTTTTCTGACTGCTTTGTTCCAACGTTTAATACTAATTTTGTTAACATCGTGTCTTTTTTAGCCGCGATAGCAATCTTAGATACTGCACAGTCTATTGCTAATGCATTCATATCTGTATATCTCCATTATTCCAGTTTTCTAGAACTATTTCTCTTTCCGTCTCGCTTGTCGGTGTTATTGTAAGCCGTATAGCCTTTTTAGGAATTTCTTTTTTTACTTTCTCACTCCATTCAATTATGCAGACTCCTTGGCCGTAAAGCATGTCTTCAACTCCAAGATTAATGAAATCTTCTTCACCTTCAAGTCTGTATACATCCATGTGATATAAAGGCATTTTTTCGCCATAATATTCACTTATGAGACAAAATGTTGGACTTGTGATTGTGTCTGCAATTCCGAGTGCTTTTGCAATGCCTTTAGTGATTGTAGTCTTACCTGCTGCAAGAGTTCCTGTCATTGCAATGATGTCTCCTGGGTGCAAAAGATTTCCTATTTTTTCACCCAAGGCAATGGTTTCTTCCGCAGTATGAGTGTGAAAAATCATTTTTTTACTATACCCGTTAAGCTTATGGCAACTGATTTTCTTTTTCCAGTTTTAAGATATATTCTTTTAAAGCAATTCGTACAGGAACTAACGGATATTCCAAATCTTGAGGAATATTTGCTAGGGTAAGAGTTTTAACTCCTAACGGACTGACTTCAATTGAGAAACTAAAAGGAAAAGAAACCTGTTTTGATAAAAATTCAATAACAGCAGTGGCAGTATATTTATTTATGTAATAAATATATCCTTCTGCTTTTGAAATTGACTTTAGTTCAGTTACCTGCATTTTTATATCTTATCATAAAATTATATTTAAAACAATAGTCATCTGTCATATCCATAAACGAATGCAGAAATTCTGTTTTTAACGTCAAGCCCTATGTCTATAAATTTGACATGAAGAACATATTGTTTTCCATCCGGAGACTTTTTAGTCATTACGATATATCCGATAGACTGTTCCGTTTGATTTTCTTTCAGCGGAAATTCTACATTCAGATACTGCCCTTCTTTTATCGGCATTTTACATGAAAGTCTACATCCTGTTGATGAAATATTCTGAAGTCTTCCATCATATTTATTCTGTAAAATCTCATAGTTATCAGTTTTCTTGTTTGCATTGTATTTAACAGCAGAAAACTTACAATCCGTCTCTAAGTGAATGCGTTTTGATGTTCGGCGCTGAATAGCAGTAAGAGTGTTGTTTGCAGAAGCTATAAGAATAAATTTCCCAGATTTTTCTTCTTCATAGCGTACAACTCTTGTAAGTAGGGTATATGTTGTTCCTGCTTCTGTTTTGAATGTCAATATAAATTTTGAAAGCTGGGCTGGCTTTTTATCACTTTGGGCAAAGGATTTTGGAATTGAAATTACAAGTCCCTGAGGCTCATTCCTTTCCAGTGTCAGTTTCCATGTATTCTTATCGCTGTCAATATATGTAAATACCTGTCCGTTTGGCAGAGCACGTGTTGTACTGATGAATGTAATGTTATCATGTGCTTTTTCAAGTTTATAGAGCAATTCAAAAAACATTGCAAAAGTTTCTTCACTTACATTTCTGTTCTTATAGTCATTGTATCCCTCATGAAACAAGTCTATAATTGCTTTTTCATCTCTTATTAAGTATTCAATATTTTGAGGCTTGAATTTCTGGCATATCTGGGTAAGAATTTTCTTTTCTTCAATAGAGATATTTGCAATTCTGGCTACATTTTCTATGTTTTTTCTTGTAGTTGCAAGATTTTTATGTGATTCAATCCATTCAGGAGTAGAATGCAATTCTCGTATTTTTTTTAATACCAGGCCTACAATCACGAGGACAACAAATGCTACCAAAACTGCTAATATTATTGTGTATAGCAGAGGATTTTGACGTGCGTCTACAAGACTTCCATTATTCATATTTTTACCTCCTGCTTATACAGCCTTTATAGCATCTACAATGTTCTGCAATCTTGGAACTATTTCATATTCAGAAAGATCTCCAAGTGTTACAGTATCTTTATCTTTTAACGCTGTCTCAAAATCGCTTAGAATTGGTAGAAATTCCTTAAAAAAATCTTCCAGCTTAGAACCTTCAATTAGTAACTTTCCGTAAATATCAGGAAAGAGCATTGTCATTGTACCGATATGACAGAAATTGTTACAACTTGTTGCAAGTTCTTCTATAATTTCAGATGCAGCCTTATCTTTTCCGCCTTGCAATAGAACAGGAATGTTCTGTAATTTTTCTGATAATGTTGAAAAATTATCGGAAAGAACATGCAGCGAAGAAATAAGTTCTACTTTTGATACAACGCCAAAATCTATTGTTGTGTTATCAGTAAGCTCTTTATTTAAGATTGCATCAAAGTCACTTGATGCAATTTCTTTTCCATCAAGAACAATTTTAACCGTTGTAGCTTCATTTTTTTCCATTTCGCTCTCAAATGATTTTAAAACATCTCCGACAGTTTTTTCATTTTCGAGTGTTATATCTATAGCCTGCCCGTTGACTGAAAGTTTCATCAAATTCCTCTTTTATTTCTATTTATTCTGATTTTGATTTGCAAAATTATTTAGCGAATTTCTCTGGCTTTCAAGGCTGTTCAGAGTTCCTTCCATATTTGCATACTTATTTTTCAGTTCCATCTCTTTTTCATCAAGCTGAGCCTGAAGGGTAGCAATTTTAGAATTAGAATTCTTGATCTGATTTTCAAGTAGAGAAATCTTTGTTGAAATAAGACCTCCTGCCTGAGTCCAAGAATTTGTCTGTTTGTCCAAAAGATATCCTAATCCTGTATCTATGACATGATCTCCATCACTGTCATAGCCGAACAAGTTTTTTATATCCTCAAGATTTGATTCTAATGCTGAATCAAGCTGCTTTTCATCTATTTCAAGATAACCTCTCATTTGGGATGCATTGTAACCGGATCCCTTTGAGCTTGCATTTGTTGAAATGCCAATCTGATTCAACATTGTTATTTCTGCATTTTCAGAAGTATCATATTTACTGGCAATAGTTCGTTGCATTGACGCCTTACCATTAGTCAGCGTAAAATCCCCTTGAAACATTCCCAGCTTCTTTTCTGCTGCTTCACGCTCTTCTGGTGTTAAATAATCAAGTTCTGCAATTATTTCCGGCTTGTTTGATGTCAAAATATTTATTTCTGCCACTACCTGATTATATGTACCTACAAAATTTATGAGAGCTTCCTTTGCACTGTCCTTATCAGGATTAATTGTAATTGTAACAGGCTTTTCTGTAGCAGAATGCAAGTGTAAAGTTACATTCGGAATAACATCATCAACATCATTGGAAGGGCGGTGGAGTGTAATTCCTTCATATTTGAAAGCTGCGTCATCGGCAGTCGTAATTGCATGGTTTGGAGTGAATCCCTGATTTTTGGAAGCATCACGTGACTGAGGAACAGAAAATGAAATCTCTTTCCCTGTACTGCTGTTGCGCACGATAAGACTTTCAGCATCCGGGTAATCATTTAATGAAATGGAAATATGAATGTTCCCATTTTCATCTGGAGTATATGCACTTGTGTCCAGTGGAATTTCTGTTCCATCCTTGTTCTTTATTGCAATATAATTAGTGTCGTCAATAGGAATAAGTGGCTCTTCCAGTTCCGCTTCCTTAAATTCAAGAGCGGTTTCACTTTGTTCATTTGTAATGACAAGTCCCTGAAACTCTACAAATCCTGGAGCAGGAAGAGAAGGCTCTTTTGCTGTATCTTTTATCTTTGTTGTAATGTCTTCTGTTTGAGATACTTTAAAAGAGAACTCTAAAACCTGATGCCCACTATCGTTCATGTTCTCTGGAATAGGAATTTCAATGCCGTTTCTTGCTGGCACTGTAATCATGTTATTTTCCAGCTTAACGTTGCTTTTTGATAATAGAGGCATGTTCTGCTGCAAATTTTCTTCATTTGAAGCTGGTACTGAAAAATCATCAAGATCTGCAAAAAGAGCTTCTGTTTCTACAGGAGCATCACTCACCATGTCTATATTCTTTGCAAGTTCCAGAGCTTTTTCTTCAAAAACAAGTTTGTTATCAGTTCCTGTAACTAGTCCTTCAATGAGCAGCGATTTTTTACTTGAAGTAACACCAATCAAGCTTGCCTTTAATATATTTGTTCCGCGACGATTTATTGCCTGTACAAAGTCAGATATTTTACCACCTTTCCAGTTTAACGAAACTTTTTTATCACCTACACCGTATACATATTTGCCGGCCTCAATTTTCATGTTTTTGTCAATGTTACCGCTCAAAAAACGGTCAGCTGTGGCTTCTTTTAATACAGTTATTTTAAACGACCCTGATTCTGCAGAACGGTCTGCATCTGCTGTGAGCACATCTTCATTTGAAGATTCAGTTAGTTTGCTATTAAATGGATTCTGAAAGGAATAAAGTTTCTTTGTATTTTCTTTTAGAGTTGATATTTTTTGATTTACATCTCTCCAAGCATTTTGCTGTGTCTGATACTTTTCAAGCTGTGCTTCTTCCCTTCTTAAAGGTTTTCTTTCAACCTCCATAAGGGAATTTACGAGATCATTGGTTTTATATTTGTCGGTAACTCCTGGTATGCTTAATCCGTCTGCCATAATCCCGCCATCAAAATCTGTCTATATATTTAAAACATAACTACGCTGTTAAAGTAACAGCGTAGTATGCATATTAAATAATCTCATCAAATACCAGCCCCATGGTATGCTTTAAGTTAGCCTGAAGCTTTTGCATTTCTTCAGATGGAATTTCCCTTATTACCTGATTTGTAGACGGATCTACAACCTCGATAATAACTTTTCCCAGCTCCTTATTTACAGAAAACTGTAATGTACGGCCATTAATAATGTCTGTACTTTTCTGTATGTGTTCAATATTGCTCTGTTCAATTGCAATTGATTGAGCAATATTCTCTACAACCTCGGCAGCACTATTCGGGAAATAATCAGCTGGGCGGACTGATTCTGCGGTTGGTGCCCGCTTAGGTTTCCCTGTAGTCATGTTTTTTGAGCCATCCATGGCTGTTATCTGCCCAGTCATACTAATTGTACTCATGGACTCTTCCTCCTGAAAACGAAAAGAGAGGGAAGGTGGCGCACCCCTCCCAGGCTTTTCTAAGTGGTTTAACAAAAAATGACATCCAGAAATTTCTCAATTAAACCACTCTTACTTTTTGATCGTTATCTGAGCAGTGCCAGTACGCTTTCAGACTGATTGTTAGCCTGAGCAAGCATAGCTACACCAGACTGAGTAAGGATTGAATTCTTTGTGTATTCAACCATCTCAGAAGCCATATCAGTATCGCGGATTACAGATTCTGCACTCTGAAGGTTCTCTGCTGCAATGCCAAGACCATAAGAAGTTTCTTCAAGGCGATTCTGATAAGCACCGAGGTCTGCCCTCTGCTTGTTTACAAGCTTCAATGCTGCATCGATTGTACCGATGGCAACGTTTGCTGCATCTGGAGTAGAAATGCTGATCTTTTCATCAGTGCCCTGTACACCTCTCAAGCCAAGAGCCTGTGCTGTCATTGTTCCTACGTATGCAGTTACACGCTGATCCATGTTTGCACCAATATGGAAAGTCATCTCCTGGTTAGAAACAGATTCACGAGCAAAACGTCCAGTGAGCATATTCATGCCGTTGAACTGTGCCTGTGAAGCGATGCGGTCAACTTCTGCTACAAGCTGAGATACCTCAACCTGAATCTGCATGCGATCCTCTTCTGTATAGATTCCGTTAGCAGACTGAATAGAAAGTTCACGTACACGCTGCAAGATGTCTTCAGTTTCCTGAAGGTATCCTTCTGTTGTCTGAATGAAAGAAATTCCGTTCTGTGTGTTGCGGTTAGCCTGATTCAAACCACGAATCTGAGCTCTCATTTTCTCAGAAACAGCAAGACCAGAAGCGTCATCGCCAGCACGGTTAATCTTCATTCCAGAGCTGAGCTTTGAAATGTTGCCCATCAATTCAGCATTGTTAAGTCCCAATGTGCGGTTAGCAAACATTGAACTCATGTTGTGATTAATTACCATAATAAGTGTCCTCCATGTTCTATACGTAAAGCATCATGCGTTACGCCTGTTTGTACGAGCATCTGCCGTATTTGCGCCCCGGCAGACGTTTTAGACTCTTACAGCAGGAATTGTTATTACATGACATAATAACAGTCTATACTGTTACAAACAGCATGAAGAAAACTTCTTTCAAAGAACAATATTCTGTCTAAACACAGAATAAAATGCTTTTGCAAAAACGGATTGATTATAGTGAAGTGTCTTTAGAAGTGCATTTATCAGTCCGCGCAATAAGCGTAAGGAGTCAAAAAGACCCCTCACACTTATTATTATACTACATTATCTCAACAAAGACAATACTGTCTGTGACTGAGAATTAGCCTGAGCCAGCATAGCTGTTCCAGCCTGAGTAAGAACCTGGTTCTTTGTGAACTCAACCATCTGAGCAGCCATATCTGTATCACGGATTCTTGATTCAGAAGCCTGAGTATTCTCAGCAGCTACGTTCAATCCTTCTACAGTCTTCTCGAGACGGTTCTGATAAGCACCAAGGTCTGCACGCTGCTTGTTGATTCTCTTGAGAGACTCATCAAGTGTGCCGATTGCGCGGTTGGCATCATCCGGTGTAGCAAGTGTCAAAATCTCTTCTGTTCCAACGTTGCGAACTCCGAGAGCAGCAGCTGTCATTGTGCCGATGTAAATCTGAGTTCTCTGATCCATGTTTGCACCAATGTGGAGCCACATTGAACCAGTAACATTGTTTTCACCTGTTGGGCGAGCATAGCGTCCTGTGAGCATGTTCAAGCCGTTGAACTGTGCGCAAGAAGCAATGCGATCTACTTCTGCAATGAGTGAGCTTACTTCAACCTGAATCATTTCACGGTCTTCTTCTGTGTAGATACCGTTGCTTGACTGTACTGCAAGTTCACGGATGCGCTGAATGATGTCTTCAGTTTCCTGGAGATATCCTTCTGTTGTCTGGATGAAGCTGATTCCGTCTGTTGCGTTCTTTGAAGCACGGTTGAGACCGCGGATCTGAGCACGCATCTTTTCTGAAACAGCAAGACCAGAAGCATCGTCGCCTGCACGGTTGATCTTCATTCCTGAAGAAAGTTTCTCCATATCCTTCTGAAGTGCTACGTTAGTTACTCCCAAAGAACGATTTGAGAACATTGCTGACATGTTGTGGTTGATTACCATAATTTTCCTCCATGGAAATTGTAATGGGGTAAAATCCTTTTTACCCTGTTTGTAAAAGATTACATCTGCATTACAAGGCTACATCTGCAATCTTTTACAATGAAATACCTGATTGTTGTCTTCTTCGAAGTTGAACAATCATGGCTTTTCAATTTATATTCTCGGATAAATTGTCCGCGAACTTTAATAAAAAAAATTAAATTTCAGTGAAATCCTTCAGAATTCCTGTAATGATCCTTGTTGCTTTGCCACGATGAGAAATGCCGTTTTTTTCATCTGCGGACAATTCTGCCGCGGTTTTACCATAATGGGGCAGAAAAAACAGCGGATCATAGCCGAAACCTCCTGTTCCACGTTGGTCGCTGACATTTTCTATTATCGTACCTTCCATTGTTTCCTGAGCAACGACAAATTTGTCGTATCCAAAATAGAAAACCATTGAGCATGTGTAGTGGGCGCTTCTGGCTCCATTTTTAAATAAACCGCTTTTTTTTCCGCTTTCAATGTCAATTCCCTTTGAAACGGCATCGTTAAGCTGCTCGATCAGCATTCTGTTCTGTTCCTGCTGGGGAACTTTCTGACCGTCAGGCTTTCCTTTCATGAATAAAGGTCCTGCATAGCGCGATGAATAGACTCCGGGAGCACCTCCAAGAGCATCGACGCAAATGCCCGAATCATCTGCAATGACAGGACTGTGAACAATGTTCCATAGCGCTTTTGCCTTTATGAGGCTGTTTTCATAGAAATTTGTGCCTGTTTCTTCTGGATCAAAATCAATTCCCTCATCTTTTGGAATGACAATTTTTATTGATGAGCCTGGCGTTTCAAGAATTTGCTTCATTTCTCTTTTTTTGTTTTCGTTGCCAGTTGCAAGATAAAGTTTCATGGTTAATATCATAATCCTTCATGCTGATTGTGTCTATGTTTTTTTTAGCCGCAAGCAGTATGCGCTCTATTTTTCTGTTTGAGATTTTAAGTATTTCCGCCACTTGCGAATTAGACGGAATGCCCATATATTTTTTATTTTTAAGCATTTCCAGACGGTTTTTCCATATTTTAGTCTGCTTTTCGTATCTTTTCTTTATTTCTTTTGATCTGCTGCAGCTGTCTTTTACCTTCTGAGATTCAAGCATATACCTGCGATGAAAAAAATATGCGGAATCTCGTGATTTTACATAGTATTCATGTTGTTTTATCTTTTGGCTTGCTAGCTGTTTCACTTCGTTCAAAAGTTCCGAAATTTCAATCTCACTCAGTTTTGTTACGGAACTGACTTTTCGGATTATGTCAGAATCAACAAAGTAACATGCCTTTAGTGTAAGTATGAGACATGCGGCCTTTCGCAGGTTTTCTGCCATTTCAATCCGACTCCACTGGAGTCCTTTCTTTTTAAGCAGGTTTATAAGCTCTTTGTAGTGCCCTGAAGTGTTTTCCTGCTGAATGCATTCAACATCATCATTACAGCATGACAAGTCATACACCTTTGAATTAAATTGAAATTCACGTTCTTCTTCTGTAATGGAATATATTTGTGTCATTGTCTTTTCCCTTAAATTCTTTATGGACAAGAATTTTAGGAATGACTTTCTACTCAGATATATTGACTGCCTGCAATATGCGGAAAACAAGCCGTTTTTGGGGTTGTAATTATACAAAACCCTTTTTAGCCTTTTCTGCAGCCATATCAAAAATGAATGGAAAGAGTCTTCATCAAAGTGCTCAAGTCCGAAATAGGCCTTGTTGTTGTATATGTTGATAATTATCCTGTTAGTTGCCTGCTCAAAAGATATTTCATGATTAAAAAATTTTCTGGCAATTATTTCTAATTCATTGTTATACTGCATGTATTAAACCTCTGTAAAAGAGGCTTGAGCAAGTTCTGTGCCAGAAAAAATTGCATTTTATAGTGTAAAATATAAGAAAAAGTTTACTTTGTGTAAGTTTTTCAATTAATTTCTTACACAAAGTAAATATTTGCTACATTATTCTTGAAAATTCTTTTACAATTGAAGGAATGAGGGTTTCTATTTTACCGTCTGTGCTTGCACCCGATGCGTTTTTATGACCGCCTCCACCGAATTTTGAAGCAACAAGACTTACGTCAATCCTGTCTTTTGAACGGAATCCGATTGTGCAGCTGTGTTCTGTTTCCTGACGCACAAATACGACAACTTCTACGCCTTCTACGCTGAGCATCATTGTATATAATGCGTCGCTGTCACGTCCTTCCTGCCCATACTTTCTGGTATCTTCCTGGGTTTCATAAGTAATTACTAGCTTTCCGTTTATGTAGCGTTCCGCACGGTTAAGCATTATGCCCAAAAGCTTCCGCGTATTCCACCCCTTGCCGCCAGTCATTTCCTGATATATTTCCCTTGGGCTTGTTCCCGCCTGTACAAGCCTGGATACTGAATTAAAGACTTCACTGTCGCACTCATTAAGGAATCTGAAAAAGCCTGTATCGGTAGCTGTTCCAAAGAACAGAATATTCGCCTCTTCCTTGTTCGGGGTACCTACAAGCTTTTCAAACAGTTGCTGTACTATACATGCCGCGGCCGGAGCTGTTGAGTCTATTATTGAATTTTCAGATTCAACTGCAGTTTTGTGATGGTCTATGATAAAGGTGTCGAACCCCTTTAAATCACCGTCAATTTCTCCAAGCCTTGAAAGTTCTGAGCAGTCTACAATTATTAAGCCGCAGCGCTTCTGATCATCAACTGTCATAAAGCCTGTTTCCTGCTTGAAAAATTGTGCGTATTTCTTTATTTCTGTTCTTTTGAAAGGTCCTGCGTTTAGCATGTTGAACGGCTTGTTTATATGTGTGAGTATGTACGATATTCCTATGCTGCTTGCAATGCAGTCGCCATCTGGTTCTTTGTGTCCGGCAATAAGAAACGTTTCATGACTGTCTAAAAAATTTTTAAATGAAGTGATTTGAGTTTCAGAGATAAGTTTCATGGAAAATCCTTTATTAAAATGATATTTTGAAGAAAAAAAAAGGCAAGGAATATAAAATTCCTGCCTTTTTGCAGTTTATTTAATTGTTAAATTAGAATTCTATTGCAAGAGTTTCAACGTTTGTGTCTACCTGAGTTCCGTTAGGAGCAATTCCCCATACGGCATCACCACGGTTTTGTGGAACATTGAGAATCACCTTGTAGAATTCTCCATCCTTATAGAATACAGACATGTAAGAACCGATCTTCTTTACTTTTTCATGGAAAACGAGCTTTCTGTCTACGTTTCCTGTTGCCCATTTCTTTGGAATGACAACCTGACCGATTTCTGTTGACTGTTTTTCATAAAGTACGATATAAGAGTCTAACTGCTCGTAAACTTTGTATACCTGTACGTTACGATAGGTGAGGTTAGAGACATTGTCACCATTGTCCCAGATAGGCTTTGTTGCTTCCTGTGCGAGTACTGGCAAAACAATACCTGCAGCCATGATCAAAGCTAATAATAGTTTTTTCATAAGTCGATCCTTCCTTTGGCTTCCGTTATTTTATAAGAGCCAGCATTATGGCTTTTATTGTATGCTTCCTGTTTTCGGCTTCGTCCCATACTTTGCTTGCACTGCTTTCAAACACGTCTTCTGTTACTTCCTGCCCCTTTACAGCCGGAAGACAGTGCAGAAATATAGTAGAATCCTTACCAGTAGCAGCCATCAGGTCCTTGTTTACCTGAAAAGGCTTGAGTAATTTCATTCGCTCGTCCTTGAGCGCTTCTTCACCCATGGAAACCCATACATCAGTATAAAGGCAATCTGCATTTTTGACAACTGAAATTTGGTCAGAAATTGTTATTTTTGCTCCCGATGCATTTGCAAAAGGAGTGCATATTCTTATTATTTCTGCATCCGGTGAAAGTTCCTTCGGGCAGAACATTGAAAAATTAATGCCGAATTTTGAACAGATGAGCATGAGTGAACGTGCCATGTTGTTGCGTCCGTCACCACAGAAACATAGTGTAAGGCCTTTCAGCGTTCCGAAATGCTCTTTGAGTGTCATTATGTCCGCAAGAACTTGTGTCGGATGAAATTCGTCAGTAAGTCCGTTGATTACGGGAACGCCAGAATACTTTGCAAGTTTTTCTACGTGTTCCTGCTTGAAGCCCCTGAATTCAATTGCACTGAACATTCTTCCGAGTACGCGGGCCGTATCTTCCACGCTTTCTTTTCCTCCCAACTGGATGTCCTGCGTAGACATGAATACTGGATGACCGCCTTCTTCACCGAATGCTGTTTCAAAAGAAGAGCGGGTACGTGTCGAACGTTTTTCGAATATCAATGCTATAGTCTTGCCCAAAAATCTTTGATGTACTTCACCGTTATGGGACTGTTTCTTTACCAAAAGCGACCATTCAAGAATCTGATTGATTTCTTCTGGAGTCCAGTCTATCCAGTTTAAAAGACTTCTTCCTTTAAACGGACTTTCGAATTTTTCTGCTTCCATAATATATGTCTCCAGTAAATAGTAATACAATGCTAGTATATTCAAAATAGCTTTAAAATCAAGTGGAAATAAAAACTGCGTAGGATTAGGTTTCATTTACGTCCGTATAGGACTTTGTTTACGTCCGAATTTGACTTTGTTTACGTCCGTATTGGACTTCATTTCCGACCGCATTTAACTTCATTTACGTCCGCATTTATTTTTATTTGCGTAGCTGAAAAGGACTGTTGCCATAGGCGGACACGACGTGGAAAAAACATTCGGCATTGAGTTTAATGATTCTCCTGCAGTCAGGTACAACAATATATTATTCATGCTCAGAAGTAATTTTTTCCAGCATATATCGCTTTAATAAGAATGTACAGAAATATGGGAATGTATAAAATTTCCCGTTAAAGCCAACATTTTTTGAACAAAGCTTGATACCATAATGAATATCAGAATATTTATCTTTTTCTATAAGATTGTCATTATAAAAGGAAAAACATCTCATAAATACTTTCATAACTCATTGGAAAGTGAAGCAAAATGTTCAACTGTCTTTGTAAGAAGTGTTAAACAATTTACATAAAGTTATATAAATATATAGTAAGAAAATATTTTGCGAAATCGTGATATTTTTCACCTTTAAAACCTAAAGTCGTGGTATAATCTACTATATTATGCAAGTTGATTATACAAAGCTTTGGGTTCGTTATAAAGAAATGGGACACAAGAATAAAACAGACCTTATTGAAATGGCAGGAATTTCAACGAATATCCTTGCCAAACTGACTAAGGGAGAATTTATTTCTATGGATAGTATCCAGCGTATTTGCAAAGCCCTGAATTGCGATGTGGGCGATATATGTGTGATTAATAAAGTTGAAGGAGCTGAGTAAGAAAAATGTCAGATACATTAATACGTGACAACAAAGACTACGGCAGCGTTGGGGAATTCTTAAAAGACGTTGTAAAAGAAGGTTCAGAGCTTTCTGTAGTTTCCGCTTACTTTACAATCTTTGCATATTACGGTTTGCACGAGCAGCTTGATTCCATTAAGAGCATGAAATTCCTTTTTGGCGAGCCGACATTTGTAAAATCATTTGATGCTGATTCAAGAAACTATAAAATAGAAGATGATTCAATTGTAATTTCGCCGAATGAAAAGTTTTCTCAAAAACGCACCGCCGCAAAACTTGGAATGAGCCGGAGTGCCGTACTGATTTTCAACTGACAAGCAGGCATCAA
Organism: uncultured Treponema sp.; assembly: GCA_947167345.1. Taxonomy (GTDB): domain Bacteria; phylum Spirochaetota; class Spirochaetia; order Treponematales; family Treponemataceae; genus Treponema_D. Next base: position 1,754 of record CAMVHR010000038.1, on the reverse strand, counting down.
AATTAAGCGACTTTGAGCTGGTGACTTGGCTGATAATAAAGTAGGGGAAAAACGAATGACAGAAGAAATCGCATTGCAGAAAATACAACTAGGCGAAGGTGTTACTCAAGAATTTAAACGCTGTGGTGGAAGTATAGAAAAAGATGTTTTGGAAACTGTCTGCTCATTCTTGAACCGTTTTGGCGGAGATATTTTTCTTGGTGTGAATGATGATGGTTCGATAGAAGGAGTTTCTGAAAAAGCTGCCCCTCAACTTATCAGAAACCTAAACAATCTTTTGAACGATGAAAAGCTCTTTTCTCCTGTTTGTGTTGTTTCTAGTGAAATTGTAAAGGTGGATGACAAAACAATCATCTGCGTTCATGTAGCCCCAAGTTCTACACTTCACACTTTTAAGGGCAAGTTCTATGACAGGACTGGCGATGTTGATATTGTCATAAAAAATGATGCGATTGCCACTGCCTATATCAGAAAGAAAAATATTTTTACTGAGCGCAAAGTTTTTCCATATTTGAAATTAGAACATTTGAATACTGATACAATAGAATATGCCCGAAAGCTCGCCGTTGTAGAAAATCAAAATCATCCGTGGAGAACGATGAGCCAGGAAGAAATTTTGCGGAGTGCAGGACTTTATGGGCATGATTATGAAAATGACAAAGACGGGCTGACCCTTGCCGCCGGAGTGCTGTTTGGTCGTGATGATGTGCTGAGGGATTTGTGCCCGAATTATTGGACGGATGCACTTTGCCGGAAAGTAGATACAATCCGCTACGATGACCGCGAGATTATCGAAACAAATTTGATAAATAGTGTTGCACTTCTGATGGATTTTGCCCGAAAGCACACAAACGATAAATTCTATCTGAATGAAGAAGGTCGGCGCGAAAGTTTGCGCTCAAACATCTGCCGAGAGATGATTGTGAACTGCCTTATTCACCGTGAATTTACTGACGCGCGTATTTCCCGCTTTATAATCGAAAAGGACAAGATGTATACTGAAAATGCCTGTATTCCACAGTATCCTGGAGAGATTACGCCAGAAAACCTTGATCCGCGCCCTCGGAATCCGCTTGTTGCAAAAGTATTCCGTGAAATTCATTTTTCAGACCAGCTTGGAAGCGGCATGAGAAAACTTTACCACGATGTTCCTCTTTATTCGGGATTTGCCAAGCCCCAGTTCTTGGACGGAAATGTGTTCCGCCTGATTGTCCCTTTAAATGATGATGTGCCGTCTGCAAGCGAGATGGACGGTAAAACTAAGCAAGAAACTAGGGTAGAAAATGATAATTATACCCTAGTAAACACAGAAAATTACCCAAGAACCGACGAAACTGGGAAAGAAAATGGTATTTCTACCCTAGTAAATGATAATATTAATGAAAAAACTAGGGTAGAAAATAAAAAAACTAGGGTAGAAATATTGAATCTTATAAAAGAAAACCCTACTATTAAAACAGTAGAACTTGCTGAAAAACTTTCCATAACAAAAAAGGGAGTTGAATGGCAGTTGAAACAACTTCGTGACGACGGACTGCTTCGTCATGTTGGAGCAACGAAAAACGGTCATTGGGAAATCATAAAAGAGGAAAGATAAATGGCAAAGAAACGTCAGAAAGAAATAACAATCCGTAGTTCTGCCGCAGAATATTTGACTTTTGTTGCGGCGACTGGTGGCAGCAACGAAAGCGTTGAAGTCCGCTACGAAGATGAAAATATCTGGATTACTCAAAAAATGCTTGCCGTTTTGTATG
>CAMVHR010000037.1 GCA_947167345.1 uncultured Treponema sp. | reverse complement strand
TATTACCAGAGCCTGTGCCGTTCGCTCCATTCTTATTGCCATTGCCACTACCGCCAGCATTCATGTCGCCGGCATTCTTGCCGCTGCCATTAGCAGAACCATTGGCATTGCCTGTATTACCAGAGCCATTACTTGCAACCCTAGGCTGATTACTACCAGAACCGCTGGAAGCATTATTCTTACCATTAGTACCGTCCTGAAGGTTTGCAGCAGTATTAGGGCTTGAAGAAACAGGAGCCCTGCCAGCATTGACATCGTTCCCATCAGAGCCATCCTGCAAGTTAGCTGCAGTATTAGGCTTTGCAGAAGGATTGATGCGCTTCATTGTCTCAGGAAAGTTTTCTTCAGAGTTAGGAGGGTTATAAACATCGTCTTCTTCGCTTACAACAGCTGTACTGGAAATTACACCAGAACCTTCTTTTCTTTCAGCTGTAGTAATTTTAGTTTCAGACTCTTTTTTTTCTGCTTTTTTAGCCCCTGCGTCAGGGGTTTTCTCTGGCACAGCAGGAGTATTTGAAACAGCCTCTACAGGCTGCGTATCTGTCTTTGCCACCGCCGACTCTGTATCATTATCTTTAACAGGTCTAAACGTCTCTTCAACAACAGGCTTTTCAACAGTTTCTGATTCTTCAGCCTTTTCAGGCTTTGCCTGTTCCTCAGAAACAACAGCATCAGAATCATCGCCACCTTTTGAGCGTGATTTTTTATTTCGTTCTTCAAGAGTACTTTCCGCAGACGTCTTGCTCTTTGAAGAAGATTCAGACGGAGTTGATTTACAGGACGTAAGATATCCTGACAGCATCAACATTACAGCCGTACCACCCGCTACAAGTTTTTTCATTTATTTTACCCCTCATTTATAAATGTCAGTTTATACATCTCCGTCAAGCGGTCATCAAGCTGTTCAAACACACTGCCTTTCTTAATCTTGTCTTTTGAAATTTTTCCAGACGAAGCAAGACTGTCAAACAGAAAGAAAATCCGCGAAATAAAACTCCCAGCCTTTCCAGGCAATGTTGCATTCCGGCCTACAATACAGCGCGAAGCAAACACCATGCCCACAAGCACGCCGCTTCTTTTTAAGCCGTTTTCCAACGCACCAGCCGTAATCTTAAAATGTCCCAATTCATGCAAAACTTTTCCGTAGGGCGAAAGCATAGCCATGAACGTCACGGAAACAATTACCACAAGGGAAGGCAAAACGCGCACTCTTCCCTTAGAGGTTATCAGAACCAGAACAAAATAGAACGCAACGATACACCACTCAATAAATAGCATATCAGTGTACAGCATAAAAATGCAAGGGACAAACAGGAGAATTACCACTAATCCTTTGTAATACAACCATTTTTTGTCATATTCCGTTACAGGCTGCATTGAAATTTCACTAAATTCATCGCTGCACTCATTGTACCAGCGAGATTTCTGCTCAAAAAGACATGCAAAAATGCCAAGAAAAAGCCCCGTGCACAAGCCCGAAACCAACAGCAACGGAGCAATATAGCGGACATTTTCGCCAAACATTATGTATTTTGAGCACACAATCTGGGCGGCGTTGTTTGCAAGGGCTCCTGCAAGAGAAAGCCCTGCAAACGAAACCAAATCTGTTTTTTTAAGCAGGGAATAAATAATGACTATAGACAGACCACTTGCAAGGCTTCCTGCAAGAGAAAAAAGGAACACATAACTAAAAAGGGTGCCGCTTATAAAAGCCTGAAGCATAATCTTCAGCAGCACAAGGGCAAGAACCCATCGGGCAGGCATTTTTTTTACAGCCAAAAGAACAGGAAGGTTTGCAAGTCCAAGCCTCATGAACGGCAAGGGCTTTGGAACAGCATATTCTACCGCTGACAGAAAAAGGCATAATGCTGAAAAAAAAGATAGCTGGTTCAGACGTTGTTTTAGCTGCATTTTATTCATTATAGCAGAAAGATGTACTAAAGGAAATCTGTTAAATTGAATCAAAGATAAATTTGATATACAATATTTTAAATTATGAATAAAAAAAGTTTTTACACGGTTTTTCTTGCAGGAGCATTCTTTCTCTTGTCTTGCCTTACAGCTTTCGGACAGGCAGCATTGCACTCATCAAAAACCATATACTTTAAAATCATTCCCTTCGGCAGTACCATCGAAGATTCAGCAGAAATTCCTGTAGAATGGAATCCCGAGTGGTTTAACGCGGACACATTTACATACAGCCACGACATTGCACGAATCGCCTGCGCCCTGTCAGACATCGCCTACTTGGACATCAGTTCAAATTCAAAGGACAATCCCCTTACACAAGCATATACTCAGATGGGAGCAGATCCATCTTCCATAAAAACGTTTTACGACATTGACTATTCACTTCCATTTTGGGGCAACGACCAGTGCGCATTCTCTCTTGCCCACAGCGAAAACATCATGTTCATCACTCTCAGGGGAACTCCGTTCAACTCAAACGAATGGATTTCAAATATGAACATTAGCGACAGTTCCCCACAGGAAGCATCGCTGCACGAAGGCTTTCTTAAGGCAACAGTTTTAGTCGAAGAAGCCGTCATGCAGTATGTTCGGGAACAATCAATCGACACAAGCTCAATCAGGCTACTCATAACCGGTCACAGCCGCGGAGCATCAATAGCAAACCTGCTCGCCGCAAAGTTTGCCGTAGACAAAACATTTCCAGCAGAACATATATTCGCCTACACGTTTGCAGCCCCAAACGTTACAACCTCGCCGAACGCTAACACCAGTCAGTTTGACTTTATATGGAACATAGTCAATGCAGAAGACTTTGTTCCGTCAATAATCCCCAACAGAAACGAATGGAAGTTTACCAGATATGGCAAGACAAAAGTTCTGGTAAACAGCTGGAACACCGATTACACAAAGTACGAAGAAGAGCTTTTGGCCAAGATAAACACAGTGTTCAGGCGCATAAAAAAAAGAGACTACCGAAGGTTTGCGACAGGTCCTTTTTTCCCTGTTCAGATAGGAATGCTTCTTACGGACATGAACAAAAACCTAAGAAGCTACTACAAGGGCATAACAAGCATTCATGGCAAGGCAAACCTGTTCCTTAGAAAATCAGACATTCCAGCCCTAGCAGCGGCGGCAGGATTTGGTTCTACAGAAGACCAGGACGGTTTTTTCATGCGCAAGGCAAAGGAAATCATAAGGAAAAAAACCGAAGGAGTTTCAGACTATGCCGCCCAGGCTATGCAGGACATGCACACTTGCGAAACCTATTTTTCGTACCTTATGGCACTATCAGAAGAAGAAGCATTTTCTACACTCGGATGCAGCCAGATTATAATAGAAGGCATGGCTACAGGTTTTGTACAGGACTCAAAAGGAGCCATTGTCGTAAAATTTGAAGAAGGAAGGGTCAAGTATTCATCTGTCAAAAGGCCAGTCTATGCACGAAACAAGGGGCTAGATGGCATTGTAATAGGATTTCCTGCAAACCAGGACTATAAAATCATCATGTCCCAAAACAGCATTGGTCCTACTGCCATAAGAATTACCGAAGAGCACCTTGATGCGGACGGAACTTTACTAAAACGATGCACTGAAGAAAAATTCTACGCAAGCACATCCGTCATATACTCATTTGACGCAGGCTCTTCATGCCTTATTCACGACACCCTGCACGGAAAAGCAATAAAAGGGAAAGAAAAAAACAATCTGGCTCAGGAAACAGGACTTTTTACAAACCAAAAGGCAAAGTTTACGCTTGAACTGAACATGGATACCGAAGGCAGCATTGGCTACGGCATTCACTATGGACCTTCAAAGATATACGCAACACTGCTTTCATCCACCAACATATTCGGAACCCGAAACTCTGCAGACATTCAGCCGGGAATAGGTACACAAATAAAGATTGCAGGGCCACTGAACATTGATGTCGAGGCCCTGCTAAAGTGCACATGGATTCATTCCAGCGATTTTGTAGCAATTCCGGCAATAAGGACATCGCTGTCGTTCATGCCGTTCAGAAGGTTCAGGATGTTTGCATCCGTTGTTTCAGACTTTAAGATTGAAGGATTCAACGAATGCGCTTTTTCGCCCGATGTATACACAAACAGAATGTCCGAGATATACATAAACGATACAGTAAAAATCATGCCCAGCCTTCAGTTCGGCATAAGGTTTTAGCGTTTTTTCAGCAAAGCCGCAAACGGATTGTATGTCTCACCGTCATCATCATTTGCATGAAGCTTTTCATACTCCTGAGCATTTTCTTCTTCTTCATTTGAAACAACAGGAGAAAGTGAGATTCTTTTTTCATCCATGTCAACACTGTCAACAATAACGGCAATAGGGCTTCCTACAGAATAAACCTTCTTAAGGTTCGTATTGCGTTCTACTGGCAGCTTTGAAATGTGAACAAGACCATCTACGGCAGGAGCAAGGTTTACAAACAAACCAAAATCAGCTACACGGCTGATTGAAGCGTCAATCTTTGTTCCAGCAGGGAACTTTTTGTCCATGCCATCCCACGGATCTGCTTCAAGAACCTTTGTACTCAGCGAAACGCGCTCTTTGTCCCAGTCTGCACGAATAATCTTTGCCTCAACTTCCTGTCCGACTTTAAGCACATCGTGAACATCCTGTACACGTACATGACTTATTTCAGAAACAGGCAGAAGAGCCTCAAAGCCGTTGATTGAAACAAAAGCACCATAGCTTTCAATGCGAGTAACAGGTCCCTTTACAATAGAACCAACCTGAAGGGCACCAGCAAGCTTTGCCTTTTCTGCATTGGACTGCTCTTCAAGGATAAGGCGGTTAGAAACAACAATGTTCTTACCTTCGTTCTTGTATTCCTGAATCTTGAATGTCTGGTGTGTTCCAACATACTCGGCAGGCTCTTTCCTGTTCTTAAAGCCCATCTGGCTATACGGGCAGAAAGCACGTACTGAACCAATCATTACCTCAAAACCGCCCTTGATTTCCTGAGTAACATGACCTTCTACAGGAATGCCGTTCTTCCATGCAGCTTCAAGGCTGTCTTTTCCGGCATTCTTGCCGGCAAGTTTTGTTGTAAAGTGAAGTTCTTCGTTATTTGCACTTGCAAAGTATACGGTGATTTTGTCACCTTCTTTTACAGATACATTGCCGTTTTCATCTGTAAATTCGGCTTTATCAACAAAGCCTTCGCTCTTTAGTCCTAAATCGATGAATACGGTATCTCCGGTTACTGCAACGACTGTAGTCTCAACAGCCTGACCCGGATTGTAAAGATTTTTCATAAATACTCCTGTGTTCAGGCCACGGCAAATTCTGCCACAGCCTGAAGTTTTTCAACACGTGAGTATACTATACAGTTTTGTTTACTTTTTAACAATAATGTTTATATCGTCTTTTCCAGAAGCAATTTCGTAACTAAAGTCTTCTTCCGTATTCATTTCCTGAACGGAAAAATAGCGGAAATTGTCCAGATCCAACTTTTTGCTTACCTGCTTCATCTTTTTGGTATTGCCCTTGTTGACGGAAACAGTTGCAAATGTCACCCACACATGTTTTTTTCTGTCGTAGCCGTGTACGGTAAACGAAAGGGCATCAAGGCCAGTTTCGTTTACGATGAACAGCTTGTCATCGTAGTCGCAGTCAAGTTTTTTTGCATCGAATACGAAAGTGCGGATATTGTTCTTCATGTAAGGAAGAGGAGATGCAGTCACATCGGCATCAGCTTCCCAGATGTAAAAGTTAAGGTTCTTGTTAAGCTGATTGCTTGTAATCCGAAAGCTCTTGTTTTCAGGGCTAATGATTTTAATGCCGTAATACTGATAACGAAGATACTTGTCTGCACTGCCCTTGAGCTTAGGCTCATCACCAAAACCTTCGAGCGTTACAGTGCCAAGGTCTGCCCATCTCTTGCCCTCGTTTCCGCCGTAGCCGAAAATCTGAGCCTGAATGGTACCGTCACAGGCATAATCATAAACTTTTATCATTGAAGAAAAACGAGTTCCTCCCTCATTGCGAATTTCATAAGAATCCACAACAAGCACGTTGTCTCCATCAAGTACAGGAAGATTTTTTGGCAGTGTTGCAGCATTTGCAGCAACAGCCGCAGCAGCAAAAATAAAAACAGCAGCAAATGTTCTTTTTAATTTTTTCATGATAACACCTCTAAATAGAGAACAATCTATTTAGTTGTGCGGTTACCAAAATTCAAACACATTCCTATATAAAATTTCAGGAACCTTCCCGATGACACTTTATAATTGTCTTTAACATCAAAGCCACTGTTGTCAGAATATTCCATCTTGCTAAAACTGTTCACAGGGATTGCAAAGTCAAAGCCGGCATCAAAGCCTATATGAGTCTTGCCAGTAGTAAAAAGCCATTCGCGAAGTCCTGCCGAAACATTGAACATTATGTTCTTCTCCTGATAAGACATGTTACCGCTGACAGCCGTTTTATCACCAGTCTTTATCTTTATGTTCTGGATGTTAAACCTTACTCCCGGGCAAAAATAAAGGGAAGTATACTTGCCGAATGTAAACCTTGCGGCAGGACCTGCTGCAAACGAAATGACGTATCCGCTGTTGACTTTTTCATCATTGCCGTCAAGGGAGCATTTGCTGAATGTATTGTAACTGACAGAAGTGCCGATTCCCATCTCAAGGCTGTTGAACGGAGAGCCTAAAAAAACACTCGCACTGCCGCCAAGACCAGCCGGAGACTTTATTTTCTTTTCAACAGTTTCATCATAAACCCTGCCAAACAGACTGTTTCCGCTGAATTTTATGGAAGATGTATAATCTGTAAGACAGCTGTAATCTATTGTAAACTCAAATAAGGGTGACGCACTGCAAAAACCCGTACAGACAAAAAGAATAAAAAGAAGCGGGAGAAACTTTACATTAAAGACTTTTTTCAACATATAATGATTATGCAGATTAGACGACAAAAAGTCAATAAATGCCCGTAAAACAAGATCAGACTTGTCGGGAAGCTTCTTCTATGTCTGAAAGTGAGACGGCTTTTTCTTTTTGCAAGGCAATCATACAAGCCTTGTTTATGACAGATTCAATTTTAGCACAAGAAAAGCCCTTGAACTTTCTCGCAAGGACTTCTGCCGTGCAGTCTTGTGCAAAATTTTTGCCGCCAGAATACATTTTAACCAGCTGGCATCTGGCATCTTCGTCCGGATAAGGCACGGCAACACGTGCGTCAAAGCGACCAGGGCGGATAAGCGCCGGGTCAAGGGCTGCGATGCTGTTTGTCGCCGCAACAACAAGAACCCCCTCCGTAGCCTCAAAGCCATCCAGCTCGTTCAAAAGAGCCGTTACAATCCTTGTGTTTTCAGTCTCAATTGCAGAGCCAGAATAATTGCGCCGCGTACCAATGCCGTCAAACTCGTCAATGAACACAATGCACGGAGCCTTGCGGCGTGCCTTCCTGAACAGAAGCTTTACTTTCATCGGACCTATTGCCATGAACATGCTTTCAAAGTCCGTTGCCTTTGCAGGAATAAAGTTTACCTTTGCCTCTCCAGCGAGGGCTTTTGCAAATAAAGTCTTGCCGTTACCAGGCTCGCCTTCAAGCAAAATGCCTTTGGGCATTCTCATGCCCTTTTTGCGGTAAACTTCAGGATTCAGCATCATGTCCATGACCTGCTTCATGTCCGACTTAAGGCTGTCCATGCCGACAACATCTTTAAATGTCTTGCCTGTCTTATGAACAACCTTAAAGGTATTTGGTGAAATAAACTTGCGGAACGCCACAATGATAATGCCAAAAAAGAACAGATAAAAGGCAACATCCATAATAATGGAAAATATTTCTGCCCCATCTGTTTCTTCATCAACTTCAACATCATGACGCAAAAGAAATTCCTTTAGCAAAGGCGAGTCAGGATTCTGCGTCCTGTAATCCGTTCCATCCAAGGAATAGTCCAGACAGTCAGACTTAATTGACACAGATTGAATTTTATTCTGTTCCACAAGACTGTAAAACTGACTGTACGGAACAGACTGCCTTTTGCCTTCAAACAGATAATCTGCAAAAAACACAAAGAACGCTGCAACACCGGCAAGCAGAATCGCTAGCAAAGCAAAAAGTCTTCTTTTAAATACAAGTTTATATTTCACAAGTCCTACCTAGCCTTAAAATGTAACGGTGTCTTTATCATCTTCATTGACTACTACAAACCACTTGCTAGGCGCATCCACCCAGTACTTCTTGAACACGTCAAGAACCTGCGATGCCGTAGCATCATGAATCTGCGAAGCCATCTGACGGGTACGGAACATTTCATTATACGTAAGAAGGTTATACACAATGCTTGCACCCATACCCTGCACTGTTGCCTGAGGGCTGTATGTTGCAATGATCTGCGCATTCTTGTAGCTCTGAAGCCGCTTATCTATAGGAGAAAATTCAAACTTTCCGTTCTTGTCAGTGCTGTCTATGAGCTTGCCCTGCTCCATATATCCGCGGGCTTCGTTTACACGCTGCGCAAATTTTTCAAGATCAGACATCTTGTAAAGCTGAACCATGCCAAGAGAAGCCTTGCCGCCTGAAATGTATGCGCTAGGAGTGTAGCACACGCCATAATGCTCACGGACAACATTAAACAAAAGGTCATTGTACATGTCTGATGCTAGAAGCAAAGGCAGATAGTCATCACTGTTTTCTGCAGGAGCTGATACAACCTGAACAGCATGACCGCTACCCTTTACAACAGATTCAAGTGAAAATACTTCATCTTCGCCTGTAACAGCATAAGGTCCCACTACACCGGCAATTTCTGCCTGCAAAGCCTCGTTGCCGCGATTCTTCTTTTTGTTTGCCCTCTTGTCCTTGCTCGTCTTGCTGGACTTGCTCTGGATTGTTCCCAGAGTCTTTTCCAGTTCCTTCATAAGGTTGTCTGCGTTCACATTTCCAGTAACAACAACAAACACATTCTGAGGACGAACAATGTCATCGTACAATTGAGTCATGTCGTTTTTCCAGATATGCTTCAACGACTCTTCAGTTACATACGATCTTTTTGAATAAGGATGGTTCTGAGTAACGCTATTCAGCACCTTGTCTTCAAGAAAAGAAAGAGGCTCATTTTTTACAGGTTTGACATCCCTGTTAATGCAGTTCTGTGCAGCCAGAGCCATTGTATCGTCTTTTAGAGCCGGATGCATGAAGCTGTCCAAAAACAGAGGGAGTGTCTTTGAAAGGAATACATCCGTAGTTCCCAAAGAAAGCACGCTGCCTTCCGTATATGTATTTGCATAGATTGAAGAACGTGTCTCTGCAAGAATCTTGCGCCGTGTCTCAGGATTAAAAACTCTGGAAGCTACGACCATATTTTCAAACAGCAGTTCTTCCATTCCAGAATAATTTGCAGATTCAAGATATGTCGGGCCTCCCCTCACTCCTATATGGATGTAGTTTACCCTATTCTTTTCATCATGCAAAAAGTATACGGGAATGCCGTTCTTAAGGTTCTTTACGTCATACTTAGGAGGTTCCCACACCATATACTTTTTTGAGGCTGCCAAATCCTGAGTTGGAACGTAAATCTTTGTTTTCTGAGGAACAGACGTTTCCTTTGCAACCTTTGCAGGGTCTGGAGCAAACTTCTTGTCCTTCCACCACTTTGAAGGCTTGTCCTTTATGATGTCATAGGCCGAAAGCCATTTTTCAAGCGTAAAGCCTTTAATAGAAAGACCGCTGCCAGCCCTTTCATAGCACACATAGTCATAGGTAGCATTCGTTGTCATGTAAATGATAAGGGGATTATTATTTACAATGTATTTGTTTACCCATTCAACGGCATCTTCCCTGGTAATGCTTCTAATATTATCATAATAATTAAAATAATAGTCAGCAGAAGCCCGTGCCCAGAAACTTCTTAATGAAGACAAAAGACCTTCTGCAGACTGAGTGCCCTTGAATCTTGAAGCCTGCATCTTGTTTATTATAAGCTCTTTCTTTTCAGGCTCAAAAGCATACTTCTTGCTTACAACTGTAGGAATCTGCTTTTTAATTATTTCGTCAAACAAAAAGTCATCTGTTATTTCTGTTGTACATGTAATTGAAAAAAGGCTGCCAGAGCGTCTTGCCACATAAGAAACTTCTATGTCACCGGCATTGGCAAAGTTATATCTTTTTTGACTAAGCATTGCCTGCTTAAAGTCTTCGGAATCTTCGTTAAGCAAAGCCGCAAGATATGCCGCTATGTAACAATCCTTTTCATTAAATCCCATGTCAGGAGCACGGAAAATCATTGAAACTTCTGCGGCATAAGACTTTGAATCAAGGACAAATGCAGATTTCTGTCTTTTTTCCAAAGGATTCAGGCTTGGCTGAGCCTGCATGGCAGGAGCACTGTTGCCGTTGTTACTCCATGTGCCAAAGATTTTCTTTGTCATGTCATAGGCTTCGTCAGGAGTAACGTCACCACCAATGAACAAAGCTGAGTTTGCCGGAATGTAATATTTACTCTGCATGTCCCTCATCTGGGCTACAGTCGCATTCTTTACAACATTAACGGCACCTGCTGTATCAAGTCTGTAAGGGGCTTCCGGGAACATTGTCTTTTCTACATAGGCAGGAAGAAAATCCCAGTCACCTTTTGTATCTCCCTGAATCTCTGAAAGAACGACTTTCTTTTCGTTTTCAAGTTCCTGCTCATTCATGAGAGGGGCACGGATTGCCGCATTCCAGAAAGCCATGCCGTTTTCAAGCTGGTCGGAAGGCAGAGTAAAATAATAATGAACACAGTCAATTTCTGTATATGCATTCCACTTTGAAACACCCATGTCCTTTACGGCACGCTGAACGGCCGCTGAATTAGGATACAGTTCATTCCCCTTGAACATCATGTGCTCGTACAGGTGGAAAAGTCCAGCAGTCTCCGGTGTCTGGGTAGTGGCACCTGCCTTTACAGCAATTTCAATATACACAAGCGGTACGGAATGGTTTTCCGCAACAAACAATTCAAGTCCGTTATCCAGCTTGTACTGGTACAAATCTTCAATGGGAGTTTCCTTTGCCGCAAGAGTCATTGCAGAAGAAACTAACAATACTGCAACTGCACAAAGCAATTGCCTGAACTTTTTCATAAAACAAACCTCCAACACTTTATGACCTTCAAACAAAATACATTCCGTTATAGTTACATAGTAACTTGATTTTAATCTTAATATATGACAGTATGAGCAAACAGGAGAAGATAACAAACAACTTTAAGACAGCTAAAGCAGCCGAAAACATGAAAATAGAAAAGCTGGAGATGTAAAGGGTCTAAATTAAAGCCTTTCATTCTTATTTTTATTGATAAAAAACATCAATATCAGTTATACTGACTGAATGAATAAACAAACTTTTAAACCATATATTCCGGCAGAAACAATTACGCCGGAATTCACCCTTACGTCTGTTATTACAGGCATCCTGCTCGCAATCATATTCGGTGCAGCAAATGCATACCTCGGATTGCGTGTAGGAATGACAGTTTCAGCATCAATTCCTGCAGCAGTCATTGCAATGGGAGTTACGAGAGTAATCTTAAAGCGTAACTCAATTCTTGAAAGCAACATGGTGCAGACAATAGGTTCTGCAGGCGAAAGCGTTGCAGCCGGTGCAATCTTTACAATGCCAGCCCTCTTTCTGTGGGCAAAAGAAGGAATCATATCAGCTCCAAGCATCTTAACAATCACTCTGATTACAGTCTGCGCTGCAATTCTAGGTGTCCTTTTCATGATTCCGCTCAGAAACTCAATCATCGTGCAGGAACACGGAAATCTTCCTTACCCAGAAGCTCAGGCTTGTGCCGAAGTGCTTCTTTCTGGTGAAACAAAGGGAAAGGGAACAAAGGCTGTATTCTCAGGAATGGGAATCGGTGCTGCCGTTAAATTCATTGCAGACGGATTCGGTTTTGTTTCTGGAGTAATAGCAGCCCCAATCAATGCCCTGAAAACAGAATTTTCAATGGAAGTCTATCCTGCAGTAATCGGCGTAGGCTACATCTGTGGTACAAAAATCGCAGCAATGATGTTTGCTGGTGGCGTTCTTGCATGGTTCGTATTCATTCCTATGATTGTAAGCTTTGGAGGCGACAACATCCTGTTCCCAGCCTCAGCACCTGTCTCACAGCTTTACGCAAACGGAGGCGCCGGCGCAATCTGGTCAAGCTACGTACGCTACATTGGTGCAGGCGCACTTGCAGCAGCTGGCATCATCAGCCTCATAAAGTCTCTGCCACTTATCGTCAGGACATTCTCCAGTGCAATCAAGGGGTTAAAGAACAGCGAAGGAACAGCATCTTCTGAAAGAACAACTCAGGATTTGAGCATTAAATTTGTTCTTGTCGGTATAATCATCACAATTCTTGCAATATGGCTTTTGCCACCAATTCCGGCAGGAATTTTGAGTGCATTCCTTGTCGTAATATTCGGATTCTTCTTTTCTACAGTATCTTCAAAGATGGTCGGTCTTGTAGGCTCAAGCAACAATCCTGTTTCCGGCATGACGATTGCAGCACTTCTTTTTGTCTCTATCATCCTTAAGGCAACAGGACATCATGGTGCGGCAGGATATGTCAGTGCAATTACAGTAGGCTCAATAGTCTGTATCGTTGCTTGTCTTGCAGGCGACATGTCTCAGGACTTAAAGACAGGATATATCCTTGGTGCAACTCCTAAAAAACAGCAGATAGGAGAACTTATCGGTGCCGTAATTTCTGCAATTTCAATCGGCGGAGTCCTCATCCTGTTGAACAAGGCATGGGGCTTCGGTTCAGAACAGCTTGCAGCTCCTCAGGCAACACTCATGAAGATTGTTACAGAAGGAGTCTTAAACGGTAATCTTCCTTGGTCTTTTGTATTCTTAGGAGTGTTCTCTGCTGTTGTAATTGAGATTCTCGGACTGCCTTCCCTTGCAGTTGCAATCGGAATTTATCTACCTCTTGAACTTGGTTCAGCAATCATGCTCGGCGGACTTTTAAGATGGTTCATTGAAAAGAAGAACAAGTCTGCTGCTTCAGAAAGTTCCAATGGAGTTCTGTTCTGTTCAGGTCTTATTGCAGGAGAAGGAATTGTAGGCATTCTGCTTGCAGTCTTTGCTGTTGCTGGAGTTTCTCTTGCACTGCCGTTCAGCACGGGTACAATAGGAGCTGTTGCAGCCGCACTCCTGCTGGTTGCCCTGATCATAAAATTCGGTCTTCCGTCAAAATCAGACAAATAATAACTGACAATGGCTAAAAACAGAAAATCCGAGAATTATCTTGATCTGGTTTTCGAACATAACACCGCCTTCAGGTACGAAGAATCTGAAGACGGTGCTATCACTATTTTTGTCGAAAACAAAGGCTTTTTTAACCATCTGATGCAGAGTCTCTTGGGAAAACCAAAAGTATCCCAAGTGCATCTTGAAGAATTCGGTAACTTTATCTGGAAACAAATTGACGGTATTCAAAACGTCAGTCAAATCTCAGAAAAGGTGCATGAAAAGTTCGGACAAAACGCAGAACCTTTGATTCCACGCCTTGTCCAGTACTTTAAGATTCTTGAAAACAATAGTTTTGTCGTAAGAAAAGCCTAAAAACTTTATTTCAAAATCTCGTCTGCAAGGGCTTCCATTTCACAAATATTTTTATCTGACATGGAAATCTTTATGGAAACCTTCTGGTCAGCAAAAGTAAGATTCTTACAACCTTCCGTTAGACCTCTTTCAAACAGCGATTTCATTGCCCTTGCCGCTGTTGGAGCCCAGCTTCCGTTTTCAACAAAACCGATCGTTCTGTTCTGATAATTACGCTCGGTAAGATGTTCTATGAACTCGCGCATTGCAGGGAATACGCCTCCATTGTAAGTAGTGGAAGCCAATATAAGCTTTCCGTAACGGAATGCATTTTCCACATTCTCATATACGTCTTCCCTGGTAAGGTCTGCAACAACAACTTTAGGACATCCTTTTGACTTTAACACTTCAGAAAGCTTTTCAACAGCCTTCCTTGTATTGCCGTAAACAGATGTGTAAGCTATCATCACGCCTTCACTTTCAACACCATATTCAGACCAAATGCGGTAATAATTAATGTAAGATGCAATGTCACTGTCCAGAACAGGACCGTGAAGGGAACAGATTTTTGAAATGTCCAGTGCAGAAGCTTTTTTCAAAACAGCCTGCACGTTTACGCCAAATTTTCCGACTATTCCAAAATAATAGCGTCTGGCTTCACAAGCCCATCCTTCTGGATCTTCAACGTCATTTGCCCCAAACTTGCCAAACGCGTCTGCACTGAAAAGAATTTTCTCTCTGCTTTCATAAGTCATTATGACTTCAGGCCAGTGAACGTTAGGAGCAGCAATAAAATGCAACTCATGACTTCCAAGATTCAGTACAGTTCCCTCGGCGGCAACAACCTGGCGGTCTGCAAAATCATTTCCAAAATAGCTTTTCATCATGGTAAAAGCCATCTTTGATGAAACGATTTTGGCAGAAGGAAACTCCTGTGCAAATTTCTGGATGTTTGCAGAATGATCCATTTCCATGTGCTGGACAACAAGATAATCAGGAGTCTTTCCGTTCAGAACCGCCTTGATGTTTGAAAGCCATTCGTCACCAAAAGAAGAATCAACAGTATCCATTACGGCAATCTTATCATCCACGATCACGTATGAATTATAAGCCATACCAAGAGGAACAGAAAATTGACCTTCAAACAAATCTATCTTGTGATCATTTACTCCAACATATTTTACTGCATCAGAAATCTGCATAACATCCTCACCACGTATTATTCAAAACTAACGTCCGTTACCTGGAAATATGCCTTCGGATGAGCACATACAGGACATACTTCAGGAGCCTTTGTTCCAACAACGATGTGTCCACAGTTGCGGCATTCCCATACCTTTACTTCGCTCTTTTCAAAGACCTTTGCAGTCTCTACATTTTCAAGCAATTTGCGGTAACGCTCTTCGTGACGCTTTTCTATCTTTGCTACTGCACGGAATTTTGCAGCAAGAGCCTTAAAACCTTCTTCTTCAGCAGTCTTTGCAAAACCTTCGTACATGTCTGTCCATTCAAAGTTTTCGCCGTCTGCTGCGGCATTAAGATTTGCCTTTGTGTCTCCAAGTTCCTCAAGTTCCTTGAACCACATCTTGGCATGTTCTTTTTCATTGTCAGCAGTATGCAGGAAGATTTCTGCAATCTGCTCAAATCCTTCTTTCTTTGCAACAGAAGCAAAATATGTATACTTGTTGCGAGCCTGACTTTCTCCTGCAAAAGCAGCCTGAAGATTCTTTTCTGTCTGTGTTCCAGAATACTTACTCATGTTTACATCTCCTTACAATTTATAAACACTAATTTATTGTAAAAGCCTTGTCAAAGACTTCTACCGCATTTCTTATGCAGTCATCGCAGCCACAGAGCATCTTACCACTTTCCATGCCCTTTAAATCCTTGCAGACCACCGCACCGCATTTCTGCTTAAACCCGGAAATAAGCTGGCGTGACTTGGACAGGGTTCCTTGCCCGTCCATCTTTAATCCGGCAATAAGGTTTGCACCTATCAAAGCCCCACAAGTCGCTTCCATGGAGCCCATGCCGGCAGCAAATCCGCTTGTCATTTTTACGAGTAGATCAAGCTGTTCTTTAGCAATTTCAAGCTGTTCCGCAAGAGCCTTTACAACCGCCTGCGCACAGTTAGAACCGTTATGCTTATAGAAAACAGCTTTTTCCTTTGTTTCTTCAAATGTCATTGATTCCCCTCGATTACCACACAACCAACACATTCTTTATAGTATACCACAGGTTAAAGAATTTATTCCATTCCTTTGAACTCATAACCGGCATCCGTAACGGCGGCCTTCAGGAGTTCTTCTGAAACATCTTTTGAACAATCTACAACAGCAGTGTTTTTTTCGTGACTTGCAGAAGCAGAAGTAACTCCATCAATCTTTTCCAAAGCCTGTTTCAAGTGCATTTCGCAATGACTGCACTTCATTCCCTCTACTTTCAATGTCTTTGTCATCTCACGGCCTCCTCATAGTTCCGATCATTTTCATTGTATACAATCTTTTTTAATATATACACATACGCCGCATATCGTCAAGTGCAAACATCCGCTTAGAAAAAAGATTGCAGATTTTTTCCCAAAATATGTACAAAAAGTACTAATCAAAAGGAATAACATATATAGGAGCAAATATGAAAAACATAAAACCTTTTGAAAAACTTACATTTCATGATGATTTCATGTTCGGGCTCGTCATGCAGGACAAGGAAATCTGCCGCAAGGTGTTGGAATGCCTTATGGGCATTAAGATAAAGAAAATAAGTTTTCCAGAACCGCAGAAAGCTTTTGAAAGGTCAGGACTACTCAAAGCTGAAGAAGAGCGTTATAATATTCTTGTGCAGGTTTGACCCGTTCGATAGGGACGAACCGTGCTACACCTTCGAATACAGGTGCAATGAGGATAAGAACGTAGACCTGAAAGACAGTTCTGTAGTAAAGGTCTTTAACTGTACGGCTTACGAAAACGAAAAGAATGAAAGTCTGCAGGAATTTCTAAGATTCGTGCAGACAGGAAAACCAGAGTCAGACCTGACGAGGGAGATTGAGAACATGGTAGAACAGCAGAAGACAGTAGAGGCAAACAAAAACTTATACTTTTACATGAGCATTCACGATCAGGACAAGATAATTGAAGGCAGAAAAGAAGGCATGGAAGCAAACAAAATCTCTAATGCCAAGAACTTTCTTGCCATGAATATTCTTACTCACGAGCAGATTGCCAAAGGTGTGGGGCTGCCACTGGAAAAAATTGAGGAACTGGCATCAGAAATGGCTAGTTCTCAAAGCTAATAACACTTAATACTACAGAAAAGCAAGACCCGCAGGGAAAATTGAAGTTCGCTTCAAACAGATTTTCTCCCTGCGGGTCTTTGATTTTTAATACTCAACAGACAATATTATTATAAAGAACTGGTAAAATAAATAAAGAGCAAGCATTAAAAGGAATCCTTTATTTCATGAATAATATCAGAAAATTCCTTAGAACGTGATTCCAAAAGACCATGAGTCATATCCTTCATTATGTACATTTTTTTAAAAGGTGCTTCGACTAAATCAAAATACTCCTGTGCCAGAATCCAGTTTGTCTGGTAATCCCTGTCTCCGTTAATGTTATAATACGGAACTTTATATGAATACTTGCCATTAAGGGAAAACTTTTTAAACTCCGTTGAATACAGAAACTTTTCATAGTCCTTAAAACCTGTAGAAAAATAGCGCAAGTATTTAACAAATTCCCATAGAGAATAATAAGGATTAAAAAACATTGCCTTTGCAAGACTATAATCTCTTCCCTGTGCAAACATGTCATAACCGTATTTTTCCATGATTCTTTGCCGTGCAATCAGCTTCTTGTGCTCGTCACTACCATCAAGATCTGACAAAAGCCTTTTATCCTCCTTATCACCCTTTGCCCACTTTTTTGCCGCCTGAGTTAAAGCCTGTTCATTTTCATCAATATTAACAATCTGACCTGTTCCAATGTAGGCTTCGTAATACTCAGGATAGTTAAGAACAAGATTAGCCCCAAAAAATGTTCCCCAAGAATGCCCAAGAATTGTAATTTTATCTTTTTTAAAATACATCTGAAGGAATTCCGTCATTTCCTTTCCATCCTGCATGAACATGTCATAGGTAAATTCTGTGCCATTCTGCTTTTTATCATAGCTTTTGCCACAGTTACGCTGATCCCATGTAACGACTGTGTAAGCATCTGCCCACTTTCTGGTAAAAACATAATCATAAGGACTTGTTGCAGTACCAGGTCCTCCATGTAGATATAAAAGAACAGGATTGTTCAAATCTTTTCCATAAATGTTGATCCACTGCCTCGTTCCATTAATTTCAACAAAACCTGTTTCATTTATGCCGCCATCAGGAACCTTTCTATTAATGCTCCTTCCTATACTGCGGACAATTCCAGAAACAATCAGAAATACACAAAATAATATCAAAATGCATTTAAAAATCTTTATTTTCATAAACAAATCCTTCCGGCAAGTTCCACAAAAAAAGCCGTACACCTTTTACAGCGCACGGCTTTTTCTTCTTATTCTAAATAAAATTATTCAACAGCACAGTTGTCTGACTTTTCAGTCGTAATAGCCTTTCCTGCAGCGGTAAGGTTTACGCCACCAACCTGAAAGTGTTTGTCCTTTATGTTCAGGACAATCTTTTCAAGCTTGTCAAAGTCAATCTTAGAAGGCTTTTCCAATGCAGCTTTTTCATCCGCACCTTCTGGAATGACAGGAGTTCCAGGAGCAGCCCATGGAGCTGTAAGAACTTCAACACATTCCTTACCGTTTTCGGTATAGTCAGCTGCAAGGAGCATACCATGGCTTTCAATTCCGCGCATCTTGCGTGGAGCAAGGTTAGAAACAAGAATGATGTTCTTGCCCAAAAGCTCATCCTCACGCAGATAAGGAACAAGTCCAGACTGAATGATTCTTTCTGTTCCGCTGCCATCATCAAGATGCTCAACATAAAGTTTTTCACCCTGTGGGTTGCGGTCAATCTTTACAATCTTTGCGACACGCAAGTCAATGTATTTGTTAAAGTGCTCTACCTGATTCTCTGCAAGTTTTGGACCGGCAGACTCTTCTTTCTTAGCAGCACTCTGTGCAGGAGCTTTCTTCTGCTCAACCTTTGCGGCATTAGGAGCAGCAGCTTCTGCATTATGTTCTTTTGTCTCGTTTGCCATCAGATACTCAAGGTCAATTTCACCTGCCGTACAAGGAACAGCTATCTGCCAGTTTTCAAGAACCTGTGGATGAACTTCACCGAAAATACCTGCAACCTTTCCGTTTACAATAATGGAAGCCTGACGTCCAGGAATAAAGCGAGGATCATCAGATTCCTTTACTTCATACTTATGATCAAGATAATACAGCAAGGTTGAAACTTCACTTGCGGCATCATTAAAGTTTGCATTACCGGCAGCAGTTACAAAGCCAAGGCTCTGAACAGTCTTTGTACCAGTATTTTCAGAAGGCTCAATAAATGCAATCTTACCAATCTCATAAATCTTGTGAGGATAAACTGCATTTGCACTCTGACTTTCAGATTCAAGCAGCGACGCAATGATTGAAGGACGAACAAACTGGTAGTTTTCGCTCATAGGGTTTGCAATCTCTATGACCTTAGAACCGTCAATGCACATCTTGTCAATGTAAGTCTTTTTTGAGCCAAGATAGTTATAAATCATTTCCTGATAGCCCATACCAGTCATAATAACCTTCGCCTTACGGCTGTATTCTGTTATTGGAAGCAAACGGCCGATAGTAAAGTCATTAGGAGACTGAGGGCTAAAGAAGTCCAAATCCTGACCGATCATTACATCTTCAATAACGTCTACTTCATGCAAGAAGTCATTGCGGTAAGGAGCAGGACTCAAAGTAAATACAACGTCTCCATTTTCAGAACGGGAAGTAACAGAGTTTCCCATGCGTTCAAGGTCTGCAATTACTTCTTTTTCTGTAAGATTAGAGCCAAGCTTTTTATTTATTGCGCTAAGACGTGCCGTAGTAGGCTTCTGGAAATAGAAAGGAACCTGAATATCCTTTCCATAGCCTGTATCGTAAGGATGCTGAGTCTTAACAGAAATGATATTATAACCTGCATCAAAGAAGTCACAGGCCACAATATTTGCACTAAGCATCAGTCCTTCAATGTCATCACCAGTAAGTTCTATCAAAAGCTCGCTGTCTCCAACTTCAACCTGACCCAAAGTTGCGCTGTTGATGATTGGAGGCATGCTCAAAACTTCACCACGGTTGTCGCGCAAAAGAGGATACTGGGCACAGTCTTTCAAAATCCAGCCGAATTCTTTTCCCTTAGGATGATTTGCAGCAATTTCACGGCATGTAGAAGCCTTTTCTTCCATAAGAGGAACAAAAGACACCTCATCAGGATTTACTGCATCATAATGAACAGGCCACTGGACATCTTTTTCACGGTATACGCCCATGGCAATAGTCTTGCGCTTGCGGCCGAAGTTCCAGCAGAGCTTTTCCTGAGTCTGAATCAAGTCCATAAGGAGAGGCTCTGTTATAGGCTTTCCAGAAATAATGAAAGATACTATATAAGGACGAATGTGACGCAGATTTTCGTTTACTATAATAGTACGGTTCTGACTGTCAATAACATTGTCCTTTGTATTCATGAATGAAGCATAATCATTATGCTTGCCGCCTTCATACTCACGAAGACATCTGGCAATGCCACCTGTTGACCATAAATCAGGGCGGTTAGTATCGTTAAGTTCTATCTTTATGACACGCTTGTCTTCAGGCTGTGTTTCATCTGGTTTTTCATCAAGTTCTGCTTTTGCATGGGTAAGTTTCTTTTCAAACAGCTCATCGCAATTATATTTTTTTCCTACAAGATTAAAAAAAAGTTTTTCGTTAACTTCTACTTTTGGCATGAATATCCCCTTGGATCTTGAAACTTGCTCTATTGTATCGAAAACCCTCATGAGTGTCTATTATAAGGAAAATTTTAATGGAATTTTCTATATTTATATGCTACTATCACAGTCATGAAGCAAGTAAAGGCAGACTATCAGAAACAAATGGAACAAGTCATTCAGGACATACAAGATTCAAAACCAAGTCTTCTGCTTCATGCCTGCTGTGCCCCATGCTCATCATACGTGCTTGAATATCTTTCAAAATACTTTGACATAACAATTTACTATTATAATCCAAATATTTTTCCATCAGAAGAATATGGCCGCCGCCTAAAGGAGCTGGAAGATTTTCTTCAAAGATTTTCACCCGCAATAGAAAACAAGATCAAACTGGTACAGGCAGAATACAATCCGGAAGACTTTTACACGGCTACCAATGTACGCGAAGAACCGGAATTGCAAACGGAAGAAGAACGAGGCGAAAGGTGCAGGAGATGCTATCTTTTAAGACTAAAGGTTTCGTATAAATATGCCTGTGAGCACAAATTCGACTATTTTACGACAACCCTTTCAATCAGTCCCCACAAGGATGCCTTGAAAATAAACACCATAGGAAAAGAACTTGAAGAAAAAGGCTGCACAAAATTTCTGCCTTCTGACTTTAAAAAGAAAAACGGTTATTTAAGAAGCCTTCAGCTCAGCAGGGAATACGGCCTTTACAGGCAGGACTACTGCGGCTGTGCCTACTCTAAGGCAAACAATAATAAGTCATCTTGTAAAATGTAGTAAATGGATTACAGTTATATATTTCGCTCAGCAAAAATAAAACCAGATCATCTTAAAAGCATAGGCTTTACCAGTTGCGACAATAAAAATTTCACTTTACAAACACCCGTTTCAAATGGGGACTTTAATGCATTGATTAATCTTTCTCTGGAAAATCAGACGCTCACTGTTCAGGTTTTTGATTCTGCTACTAACGAAAAATATGTACTTTTTGACATGCCTTCTGCATACGGAGCTTTTGTATCATCTGTTCGGGAAGAAGTTCAGAAAATCATAGATGACATCAAAGCCCAATGCTTTGAAGAAAATGATTTAAAAGATTCTTACATTGAATGGCTCAAATCGCACTTTTCCGTACAACCGGATTTTCCATGGCCACGGACTCCCGATTTTTGTGTATTCCGCTGTCCAAATCAAAAATGGTTTGCCCTTGTGATGAAAATCAAATACAGCCAGCTGGGACTTATTGGCAATGAAAAAGTTTGGGTAGTAAACATAAAATCTAACTGCGATGAAATTCCAAGCCTGATTGATCATAAGTCAATATTTCCTTCCTGGCACATGAATAAGAAACACTGGATAACAATCCTGCTAACTGCAGTCACAGACTTTGAACAACTGTGCACTCTTACAAAAAAAAGCTATGAGATTATTTCAGCCTAAATACAGCTGTAGCTTACATTAACATTGCCCGACATTGCCAAAAGTTTTATAAGGCATCAGTTTTGTAAGCTTTGAACTTCTTGTTAGGCAATGTTTTATAGTTACAAAGAGTTTTTTACTTTATTTGCCACATACCAAATCATTACAGGAGGTATTGCATTTCCTAAAGCACGATATTGAGCAGCCTCTGTTCCTACAAGCGAAAACTTTTCTGGAAAAGACTGTATCCTAGCAACTTCTCTTGGTGTGAATCTTCTATAACGACTTCCATTAAACAAAACAGGATCAGTACTGTTTAGTGACACCTTTGCAAGATGAGCACCTACAGTATTACAAGGTTTTTCTATATCTTGTGCACGACCTTTATTCATTTTCTCGCGTTTTTTCATCATTCCTGCAACAGCTTTTTCTGAAAAGTAATATTTTTCATCTACGGTATTTTCTATTACTTTTTTCAGAGGTTCGTATAAATTTTCATCCGTTATGGTTTGATTTGGAAAAGAAAAATCGATACTTAAATCTTTTCTAAAGCCTACCATAATTACACGTTCTCTTTTTTGAGGTACGCCGTAGTTTGCAGAATTAAGAACCATATATTTTACATCATATCCACTGTTCGTAAATTCTTCCAAAATTAAAGGAAATGCACTTTTTTGATTAGCTGTCAAAAGTCCTTTTACATTTTCTGCAATAAAACATTTTGGCTGTTTATCTCTAAGAATACGGCACATTTCAAAAAATAATTTTCCCCTGTCATCTTTTACACCAAGACGCTTCGGATTCTGAGCAATTATAGAAAATGACTGACACGGAAAACCGCCCGTTAAAATATCAAAATCAGGTAGTTCAGATGAAGAAACCTGTCTAATATCTCTATTGTCTGGCT
This sequence comes from uncultured Treponema sp., assembly GCA_947167345.1. GTDB lineage: Bacteria > Spirochaetota > Spirochaetia > Treponematales > Treponemataceae > Treponema_D. The sequence goes on along the minus strand of CAMVHR010000037.1, from coordinate 6,366 downwards.
TTAGTCCAAAATTCTCTTCAAAGATTTTGCAAGCATTGTCGTCAATGTCATTTGCGTAAACAATTTCCATATTATTGGAATCATAATGTTTTCCGAGAAAATCAAAATTTCCAAGAAGACCAACATCTGTACCGCCACAACCGCAGAAAAGCGAGGCTACTTTTAATTTTGCCATATCATTAACTCCGTTTTTTCAGCGACATTTTCTTTGAACGAAATTTCTGCACCATCAGAAATTCTCATTTCAATTTTATCTTGCTTATACAATTGCACAGGGTTTTGAAGAATATAAATAACTTTTTGAGTCTTATTAATCATTAAACGATAAACAAAATATCTGTCGTTCAATGTTTGAGCAGAATCCCATTCATTTCTAGTCAAATGGAATCCAAAGAATTTTAGAGGACGATTGCTTATTGTTGTTTTTACTTCAATATATCGTTTTCTTTGATCTTCTTCCACACTTTGAATGTCATAACCAACTGCTAAAGCAGTTGGAATTTTCTTTATTAGATGAATCAAATCTTCTCTGCCAAGATTTACAAGACGAACTTTTTCATGTCCTATGATTAAGTTTTCTCCTAAATCTCCTATATCCTTTGTTGAACCAAGACCTGCAAGAATTTCTGAAATTTTATCATCCACAGCTGTCTTATAAAGATTTTCTTCTTGTTCATTATCAGAAACAAAATAAGAAGTTAAATCAGTTTTAAATAATTCCGCATGAAGTTCTTTATTTACATAAGTAAACCACTCTGATTCAACTTCTGCCAAATCGGATATATTGATTATTTTTCCATAGAAAGAATCATAGCCATCAAAATAGTTTGCATCATTATTGAAGACCATAATTGATTCCATTTCGGTATGATTTAGATAAAAATATCCATGCCGTTCATCTAAGAGGTTTGCATGAACCATGTAATCGAGTATATCACCAGCATAACGCGTAATATCACCGCCATGCTCATATTCTATTTTCTTTTGCCTGTTTGAAATAATAAGTTCAATAACTTCTCTTACATTTCTATTATCTCGTGTAACTCGTAAATCATTAAAAATACAATGAGTTGCTTCTTCTTTTGTAATACCTAAAGGTTTACCAAGAGTTGAGTCAGCTTCATACAGTAATTTCAAAATATAGTGAGCTGGCTTAAATTTTATTCCTGCCTCTATGAATTCTTTTATTCGATCAGATTTTAAATGACCGCCTGGATATTGAAACTTGAAAAGATAAAATTTAAAAAATTGGACTAAATCCTGTTCTTTGTCTAGAAAATACGCTATTTCACCAGTTTCAGTTTTTTGAGAATTTTTATCTTCTATATAGAACCCAAACAATGCGGCAATTTCAGTACGCCAGTTATTTATTGTCTTTTCAGTTTTTCCTGCGTTTTCTGGATAAAGTTGTATTAGAGAATTTAATTTGTCTTTATATTCATTTACTGGCAATTCTTTTAAAATCGAACAACAATGAGCCATGTAGAAGAGAACATTTTCTACATCGTCTTTAAAACGAGGACGAACATGATGAATTCTAAAGTAATATTGATCTGGTATTTTATACATCAAGCGTCTCCTTTATTTTTTTAGCAATAGCCTCTGCCATTAATGGAGGAACTGCATTGCCGACTTGTTTGTATTGACTTGTCTTGCTTCCTAAGAAAATAAAATCATCAGGAAATGATTGTATTCTTGCACTTTCACGAACAGTAGGAATACGATTGAATTTATAGTGAAAATGATGCCTATGCCCTGTATCAATCGTGAAACTAGGCTTTTGACTATTCAAACGAGTCCAAGCAATATGAACTTTTCTTGTTTGCTGTAATTCTAGTGGTAAATTCTTATAATTTCCACCATCAGGAACTAAAGCAATTATTTTTTTTGTTCTTTCATTATGTTCAGTAGTTGTATGATTGTAAATTTTATCTGAATTTTTACGCATTAATTTCTGATAATGACAATTAGCAGCAATTGGATATGAGGAACCATCTGTTAATGAATTTTCCGGTAAATCTGACAAAGCTTCAAACGATGTAGTTAAATGTGAAACAGATCTTTCCGGAAAGGAAAAATATGAACCATTTTTTAATCCGACAAATACTGCACGTTTCCTATTTTGTGGTGTACCATAATTTGAAGCAATTAAAACTTGAAAAACAACCTTATATCCTAAATCTGAAAAATCTTTAACTATTGAATCCCTAATAATACCTCCACCAATAGAAAGAATGTTTGGAACGTTTTCCATAACAAAGGCCTTAGGCTTAAAATAATCTACAAATTTAACAAAATTTTTATATAATTTGTTTCGTTCATCATCAAGTATTCTTTTTCCTGCAACAGAAAAACCTTGACATGGAGGGCCACCAATTATTATATCTACAGATTTACCATTTAAGTTTGATTCAATATCTTTTGGGTTAAGTTTAGATATATCGGCACAAAGACCCTTTGAGTTTTTATGATTATAATTAAAAGTGGTAATTGCGTCTTGCCATGCATCGATTCCAAGCAAAACATTGATTCCTGCTTGTTCAAAACCGAGTGATAGACCTCCACACCCACAAAATAAGTCTAACGCATTCAGCATAACATACCAAATTATATTCTATCTGAACTAAATTTTCTACTAGTTTTCAAAACTATCAGCCTACAGGACTATGAACATGACGTCTTCATAATTATGACATAATTGCTTAAGAATTCACGTCGCAATTTCTTAAGAGTTCGTGACACAATTTCTTAAGTATTCACGATGCAATTACTTAAGAAATTACGACTCAATTTCTTAAGTAATTACGACACAATTACTTAAGAAATCTCTAAAGACATCCTAAAAATGTGATAAAATGTATTTTTCCCCATCCTTTATGATTCTGTAATGTTTTAATTTTGTATACCCCTACCTTAGTATAGAGGTTTCTAAAAGCAAACACATAAAATGCAATATTTTCCCCTATCAAATATGTTAAAAATATTATAAAGTTTCTATATGGAAGCAAGTTTAATTCATGACAAAGCAGAACGCATTCGTGACGTTATACGTTACATTCAGAGATTTAAAAACGCACTTGTCGTCATATATCTTGATGACAAGCTCATAGACTCACCACTGTTTCTGAGACACATAAAAGACATATCACTCCTTCACGAAACAGGACTAAAAGTAATCATCGTACCAGGAGCTGCTAAACGCATTGATGAAATTCTTTCATCATCCGGCATTCACTGGACAATGCATCGCGGATGCAGAATTACTCGACAAGAAGCAATGCCTCTCATAAAGATGGCTGCTTTTGACGTTTCCAACCGAGTTATGACAGCTTTGGCCGGTGAAAAAATAACAGCTCTAATCGGCAACTGGGTAAGAGCACGCGGCAGAGGAGTTATTGACGGTCTTGATTATGGCACAATAGGAGAAATAGACAAACTACAGACATCTGCAATAGAAACTGTCCTCCAAAATGGATTCATACCTATTTTCCCATGCATAGGATGGAGTTTAGCCGGAAAACCTTACAACATATCATCCATATTGCTTTCACAGCAAATTGCCATTCACCTTCATGCAGACAAACTTTTCTATCTTATTCCAGATGCATCAATTTCCAATGGAAATTTCAAAATACCGAACAGTCTGGGTATTTCTCCTGAAGGTACGGTTCCGGCAATGAATCTTGAAGAAGTTGATGAATTTTTGGAAATTAACGAATATTCTGTAAAATCACAAAATTCAGATAAAAATACTACTCAATATTTGGTAAATTCGCAGGAAATACCCTCTGAATTTGCCCATCGTTCGTTAAATTCAGCAGAAAATGTTTCAAAATCCAAAATTCTGTCACTTTTAAATATTGCAAAGGAAGCCTGTTCATCAGGGGTTACACGAGTTCATATTCTCAATGGTTCAATAGATGGAACTGTTCCATGTGAAATATTCAGTGACTTTGGTTCAGGTACAATGATTTATACAAGCAATTACGGAAAGATACGTGACATGAAGCATGAAGACATCCAAAATGTTCTTACACTCATGCAGCCGTTTATTGACAAGGGCATACTTCTTCCACGTACTCCTCAGATGCTCAGTGATCAGTATTCACACTATATTGTATACGAACTTGATGGTGCAATTCGTGCCTGTTCATCTCTCGTTCCTTACAGTGATGGTCAAATGGAGATTGCAGGCGTTGCAGTAGATTCAAATTGTTCTCACATGGGCATTGGACCAAAGATGATAGAGTTTCTCGTGAAACGTGCACAGGAAAGAAATGCCAAGGGATTGTTCCTTCTTACGACTCAAACATCGGACTGGTTTGAAAACTTGGGTTTTGAAGAATCTTCCATAGAAACTCTTCCAGAACAGAGAAAAGCCAGCTGGTCTCCAAAAAGAGGTTCTAAAGTTCTCAGATTGAATTTGGAAAGTCTCTAAAATATAAAAACTGTTTCACGTGAAACAGTTTTTTCCACAAATTTTCAACACAGCCCTTAAATTCCATAAATTTCATCTAAATTTGTAAATTCTTGTAAATAAAGAATTTACAAATTCCATTTTTAAAAATATTTTTCATTGAGTATTTTTCCAGTATTTATCCACAGATAAACTTCTAAAATGTAATGATTACTTGTACAACAAGTTTAAACTCGCTATAAAAAAGTTTCACGTGAAACAATTCTAATATTCTCTATTTATTGTCTTGCAGCGAACCAAAAAGTTGCTTTAATAGAATTTGTTTGAACTTGCCGTATTATTCGATATCAATCTAAAAAATCGCCCATATTGTTTCACGTGAAACACGAAATTATTAACTGCCATGACGAACTTGTTTCAGCATCTAATTCTAGAGATTCCGATAATTTACTATATTAGTTTTCAATAACTTTTTAACTCATTTCCAACATTTTATCATTTGGGAGAATCTAAATACTTCAATTTCTAGAAGTAAGTTTGTAAATTTCACTTATATTGGAAAATTCATGAATATTGTTTCACGTGAAACACATATTCTCTAAAATTGTTTGCCACTATTGGAGAAAGTTTCAAAATCCATGAGAGGTTTAAAATTTCAAGTTTCCAGCAGTTTCAGAAGTTATAGACTTATAAAACTGAATTACTCGTATAAAAAGTTACTGAAAGAAACTTTATGTATACTTGTGTTTCACGTGAAACATTTTCAAAAGCACTTCAAACAAATAAAATATTATAAGTCACATCATTATAGTAATTTTCAAAATTTATTGGAATTTAAAACCACAATGACTTACAGGATCTATTAATTGTTTCACGTGAAACACTGTTTTTAATGTCTAAAAAACAAGGTTTTCCACAGATTAGTCACACAGAGCTTAAAAAATCAGAATTTCACGAATTTTATTATCCTCTTATATTAAAAGAAATTACATTTTTTAATATAAAGAATTTATTTATTTTTGTTGAATTTTCCAAGAGTTTTCCACAGAAATTCACAGGCTGTGAATTTCTTTTATACAAACCATCGCTCGTAAGAAAAAAGACTCGTACAAAAACAAAAATTTAAACAAAAAAAAAGCCGAACAAAACTGTCCGGCCACCTGATGGGTGTAAATTGATTAAGATCTGCAACATTCATTCATCCAGTATAAATGTTACAACTGATTATGATGAATATTATATATTAACATCCCTATTTTGTCCACTGAATTTTAAGAAAATTCTAATACACAATTAAAAACTTGCCGATAATCCTCTATTTTCTTTTTAAAAATATAAGTTTTATATTCTTCCTTTTCGTTACTAAACGGCTCATAAACATCTTCATTTACAAGAGTAAAATCGTGTTTTACATACCACTGCCAGTTACATTCACAATCCGTCCATAAATAAAGATTTTTATAACCTTCTTTATAAAGCCGCTTGCAAATAGAATCCAGAAGAACTTTTCCAAAACCTGATTTTCTGCTTACAAATAGTGAAAGCTTAATGTCATCATCATTCATAAGGCTGAATGTTTTTTTATCCATAAGTTTTAAATAAGTACGGCTCATGTCTGAAGCTATTTTTAAATCATCAGTGAAGGAAGTAAAATGCTCTTCAAACCATGCATCGGCAAGATTGACGTCTCCTTTTCGTGCAAAAAATGCAGCAGAAAGAAAATCACCGTCTTCAAGCTGAAACCTGTATTCATTTTCAAAAATATTGTTTCTTACAATATATTCAACACTAAATCTCTTGAATTTATCACTGCCAATTGGAGGACTCCATAATGGAGTTACGACATCAAGTATTAAGGGAATATTTTTCATGTCAAAATGTTGGATTTTCATATAACAAAAGAATAATATCACAAATTTCAACAAAAAGTAATTTAATGCTGATTTATC
>CAMVHR010000036.1 GCA_947167345.1 uncultured Treponema sp. | reverse complement strand
CTATTTCTTTCATGAAAGCAAAGGTCATTCCATGCCTGCGAAAATCTAAATGAAGTTTCATTCCATCGATTATGATACAAGGTATAGGGAAAAATAAGTTGTTTGCGAGCATCAAAGTCTGCAAAAAAAGTGTTTACCGCAAACACCTTATTTTTTGAAAGTTTAAAATTATCAGACAGCAAATGAAATCTAGATACAGAAGTTTCTTCATCTACATCTGGATAATTAAGACGACAACTATAAATATCAAGAACAGCAATTTTCGGTTTATGATAAGAACAGGCTTCTTGTAATGCATAATAGACAGTATCAATCTGCATAGAATTTACTGCAAGATTATATGACGTAATTCCATAATCCTTCCATAATTGGAAAGGAATGCACCCCGCTCTTACATGGCTTGTACCAAAGAAAAATACATCATATTGCCTTCCACCAAAAAATGAACTCTTATCAGAATAAAGATCTTCCCTTCTCACCATCCTCGAATGCACGTAAACCCCACCTGCAATAAGCCCAAGCGTGGCACATACCGCAACTATGCGTTTAACATTCCGCAAAAAATTACTCTTAGAACTGGAAGTATATGAAATCTGCTGCATTATACTCACCTCCCCACACGCCTACGGCAACAATAAATACAACACTTGCGGCCACAATTAAAATCTGAGTCAGAGCACTGCGTTTCTGAAGGAACGAACGCACGCAAACTCCCTTGTAATTAAAGGCATCAACTGCCATCAGAATAAATATGCATAGGTAAAGCATTTTCAGTTCCGTCCAGCCAAGCCCCATATTGTAAAAGTCATGAATACGTCTGTGCTTCAAGATAAATCCGCCCATAGCTTTAAGCGAATACAAAGCAGACTTTAATGAAGGGGCACGGAACAGACACCACCCAATGCATATCCAAAAGAACGTTGCAAAGCGCCTTAACATTTTAGGAAGTTTTTCCTGCACACCATGCGTAATCCTGTCAGCAACTTGCAGGATGCCGTGCAAAAGCCCCCATGCAATAAAATGCCAGCCTGCTCCATGCCACAAGCCACTCAATGCCATTACGGCAATTATGTTAAAATAAGTCCTTAACTTAGAACAACGGCTACCACCAAGCGGAAAATACACATAATCGCGGAACCACGTGCTCAGCGATATGTGCCACCGCCTCCAGAAATCCTGCACGCTCAATGCACAGTAGGGGCTTTTAAAATTGTCCATAAGATCAAAACCCAAAATTCTTGCAGAGCCTTTGGCAATGAGCGAATAGCCATAAAAATCCCCATAAATCTGGAAAGCAAAAAAGACTGTCGCAAAAATCAGTGTCATGCCTTCCGTATCGTAAGGATGGGCATAGGCATTGTTTACAAAAATGGCAGCCCTGTCGGCAAGCACCATCTTAAGGAAGTAGCCCCACAGCATGATGAACACGCCATCTTTAGCCCTGTCAAAATCAAAGTTTTTTGACTCGGCAAACTGGGGCAGCAGGTTCCTGCTCCGCTCTATTGGTCCTGCAACAAGCTGCGGAAAGAACGAGACAAACAGGGCATAGCGAAAGAAATCTTTTTCAGCATCAATGTCTTTTCTATATACATCAATCACATAGCCTGCCGCCTGAAAGGTAAAAAACGAAATTCCAACAGGCAAAAGAATGTCTAGTTGGACAGAAGTCTTTATGCCTGCTACATGCAGCAGTCGGAACAGATTCTGCAATATGAAATTGCTGTACTTGTAAAACGCAAGGGACGCAAACAGTAGCGTAAGAGTTGCGGCAAGGACAGCCTTTCTTTTGCTAGCTTCACAGCCCTGCAATTTCTGAAGGGCTATTGCACCAGCATAAGACACCGCAGTACATGCAAAAAGAAGTATTCCATATGCGGCATTCCAGCTCATGTAAAAGAAATAGCTACATATCAAAAGCCACCAGTTCTTTAGTTTTGCAGGAAAAACAAAATAAAAAAGCAGCAGAACCGGCAGAAAGATTATATACTTGAAAGAGTTAAAAAGCATGACTTGTCATTAAATCCTTAGTAATTAACAATGATTTCTCATTATTAAACAGTAAAATATAATGATTTGTCAACACTTTGTAAAAATTGATAATGAAATCTTGGTATTGTATCTTTTATGGATAGTAGCTTCCGGCAAAATCTTCGTAGCGAACTGGATTTTCAAGGTCTCACGGTTAAAGAGCTTTCGGCAAGAACAGGCATTCCAAAGTCAACGTTGGACTGCTACCTAGGCTCACGAGCCACAATGCCTCCGGCCGATGCAGCAGTCCTCATAGCAAAAGCACTTGGCGTAAGCGTAGAATATCTTGTTACAGGTTCAAATCAGACAGACTCATCCCAAAGCATTGAACAGGGCAAAATATTAAAGGACATAATCTCAGACCTTACAAAGCTCAACAAGACAGCACTCTGCTACACGCAGGCAACAGTCCATGCTGTGCTAAAGGCACAAGACTCCCTCTTGCAATCTTAGCTACAATCGTTATAATTCATCACAGATGAAATCATTCATTACAAGAAAATCAATATTTCAGGACTCTTCTTCATCTTCGATCATTGAAGGGACAATTTGGAAAGCTCTGCTTGTATTTTTTTTTCCCATTCTGTTCGGAACATTCTTTCAGCAGCTGTACAATACAATTGACGCAGTTGTAGTAGGACGCTTTGTAGGAAAACAAGCCCTTGCAGCAGTCGGTGGAGGATCCGCAGTATTCGTAAACCTGATTGTAGGATTCTTTGTAGGACTTACAAGCGGAGCAGGAGTCCTTATTTCGCAATTTTACGGTGCAAAAAACAAGACAGAAATATCCCGGTCCGTGCACACAGCAATGGCGCTGTGCATAGTCTGCGGCATCCTGATGACAATACTTGGCGTAGGATTGTGCAGTATCATTCTAAAAGTGACCAAGACACCTTTTGAAACATTTGCACTTGCAAAACTCTACCTGCGCATCTTCTTTCTGGGCATGGTTCCCATGTCAATATACAACATGGCATCCAGCATTCTGCGTGCAGTCGGAAATTCTCGAACACCTTTAATCATTCTTATCATAGGATGCGGAACCAACATCATTCTGGACGTGCTTTTTGTAATCGTCTTTAAACTAGGTGTTGCAGGAGTGGCAATTGCAACCGTACTGTGCCAGATAATTACGGCAATTCTTTCGCTTGCAATACTCATGAAAGTAAAAGACTCGTATCAGTTTTCACTAAAAAAGCTGACCGTTACACCACACATACTTGCACATATCCTCAGGCTTGGATTCCCTGCCGGAATTGGTTCCAGCCTGTACACCATAAGCAATCTTATAATACAGACATTCATAAACTCGTTTGGAACAGACTATGTTGCCGCATGGGCTGCGTACGGAAAAATTGATGCCGTCTTCTGGATGATGATAAACGCACTTGGCATTGCAATCACAACATTTGCAGGACAGAATTACGGTGCAGGTAAATATGACAGAGTAAAGAAAGGCATGTGGCAGAGCCTAGTCCTTGCGATACTTTTTACGGCAATGTTCAGTCTGGCATTCGAGCTTACAGGAAAGCACCTGTTCATGATGTTCTCTACAGATAAAAATGTCATTGCAGAAGGTCTAAGAATCTTGCGCTTTTTGATTCCTTTCTGGGGAACTTACATTTCAATAGAAATTCTCAGCGGCACTATCCGTGGGGCAGGAAAAAGTTTTGTACCAATGATGATTACTGTCTTCGGAGTGTGCATGTTAAGGATTGTCTGGCTTTTTACGGCAGTTCCCCACAGCAACACAATGCAGACAGTCATTGCAAGCTATCCTATTACATGGACAATAACATCCTTAATGTTCTGGATTTATTACCTGAGCGGAAAATGGCTTGTACCTAAAAATGCATCCCATTAAAGATTATTGCAACTATAAGTTTTTTCTGCTACTATTACAAAATGCTGTTTTACTTGGGCGGATTGTTAAAGAATTATTTTGGACCTGCAAGACTTTTTCAGTCGTATGCAGTACTCATTGTGTTTTCATTATATGCTGGATTTATACTTACACAGCAGTTGCTTCCAAAGTTCTTTAAATTTCTTCCATGTGACCGCGGCAGGGAATTCACCCTTACAAAGGAAGCCGCAAAAGGAAAGCCGACAGGCTCTGGTGTCATATTCATTACTTTTTTTGTAGTCTTAAGCATAATATTTGTTCCTCTGGATTTTCTGCAGGCAGGAATCCTTATTCTTACATGGCTCATGATGCTAACAGGCTTTCTTGATGACAGAAGCCAAAAAGGCTGGGGAGAATATGTCAAGGCACTTCTTGACCTGATCATCACATGTTCTGCCGCAATCATACTGGCAAATGCCATGGCAGATGCCGAAACAGGCAGAATCTGCTTTTGGCTTCCGTTCATATCAAACTTCATTTACATTCCAAAATGGCTTTATGTCATAATAACCACAGTAATGCTCTGGATGTCAGTAAATACTACAAACTGTACGGACGGAGTTGACGGTCTAAGCTCAACTTTAGTTCTGGTAGCCCTTCTTACAATGGGCATAATCTTCTATGTAATACTCGGTCACGCAGACATATCATCATATTTGCTCGTTCCACACATTGCAGACGGTGCTTCATGGGCAATCATGATATTCTGCCTTGCAGGAATAATCATGGGTTATCTGTGGCACAATGCATTTCCAAGCTCCGTACTCATGGGAGACGCTGGTTCCCGCGCACTGGGATTCTTTATAGGCGTATGCGTCATGCTCAGCGGAAACCCTTTCATATTCCTTGCAACATCTTCCATAATATTCATAAACGGCGGCATGGGTCTTTTAAAGGTTGCACTTAAAAGATTCTTCCACATCTGCATATTCAAAACCATACGTTTTCCATTGCACGACCACTTCAGAAAAACTCATGGATGGTCTCCGAATCAGGTGCTCATAAAGTTCCTTATCATGCAGCTTTTGATTACTGTAGCCATGCTCGGAATCTTCTTTAAAATCCGTTAAAAACATAAATGAAAAGGCGCGTAGTAATAACCGGACTGGGTGCCGTTACCCCACTTGGAAATACAGTTCAGCAAACTTGGCAGGCAGCAAAAAGCGGAAAAAGCGGAATAGACCGCATCACGCTGTTTGACACATCTGACTGTCCAGTCTCAATTGCCGCAGAAGTCAAGGGTTTTGACTTTACCGCTTATGCACAAAACATCGGTCTTGCACCGCGTGTACGCAGAAAGATGGCTCGCTTCTCACAGTTACTCCTTGCCGCAAGCATTCAGGCTGTAAATGACGCAGGCTATACGGCAGACTTCATTGCACAAGAAAAGGCTGGCATTATAGCCGGCAACTGTTTTGGCGGTCTGGAAGCCACAGAAGCAAAAATTTCGCCTCTCACAGTGCCAATGATGATTTCAAACGAAGCGGCGGCACATGTCAGCATGTATTATGGACTGCACGGCATTGCATGGACGCTCAACACGGCATGTGCTTCTGGCACAGACGCTCTAGGACTTGCCATGGACTTAATACGCTCAGGCAGACTTGATGTGTGCATATCAGGTGGAACTGAAGCAGCCATAACAAAATTTTCCATTTCCAACTTTTACACATTGCAGGCTCTTTCCTATCACTATGATGGCACGCCACAAAAGGCAAGCCGGCCTTTTGACAGAGACAGGGACGGATTTGTGGCAGGAGAAGGAGCTGCAGTGCTCATTCTGGAAGAACTTGAACATGCCCAAAAAAGAGGTGCACACATATATGCAGAAATAGCAGGATTCGGAAGCACAAGCGATGCATTCCACATTACAGCACCTGTAAAAGACGGAAGCGTTGCAGCCATTGCAGTTCAAAACGCACTTGCTGATGCCAAAATGAAGCCAGATGACATTCAGTATTACAACGCACACGGCACTTCGACGGTTGCAAATGACAGTTCTGAATCACAGATGATTCACAAAGCATTCGGCGATTGGTCAAAAAGACTGCACGTTTCTTCAACCAAGAGCATGACTGGTCATACGATGGGTGCGGCAGGAGCACTTGAAGCCTTGTTTTGCGTAAAAGCCATTCAGGACGGTTTTGTTCCTCCGACAATAAACCTTGACAATCCAGATGTAGAAAATGGCTGTGACCTTGACTATACACCAAACATAGGCATAAGTACAGAAATAAAGGCAGCAGCATCAGCCTCTTTAGGTTTTGGCGGACACAACAGTTGCATAATCATAAAGAAATATTGACATTCTGTTGCCTTGTGATTCTTTTCTAAATTCATTACAATGAAATCCCGTATGAGAAACGGATTTGATAATGAAAAGTATCTGCGGATACAGTCGGAACATATACGGGAACGGATTGCGAAATTCAGCAATAAACTTTACTTGGAATTTGGCGGCAAGCTTTTTGACGACTTTCATGCCAGCCGCGTTCTTCCCGGATTTCAACCGGATTCAAAACTCAAAATGCTCATGCAGCTTTCTGACATGGCAGAAATTGTCATAGTAATCAGTGCCGTCGATATAGAAAACAACAAGGTGCGCGGCGACTTGGGCATCACTTACTACAAAGATGTTCTTCGCCTGCGTGATGAATTCCAGAATCTCGGCCTTATGGTCAGTTCTGTCGTAATCACGCATTTTAAGGGACAGGAAAGCGCGAAGTCCTTCAAGAACAAGCTCAAGCGAATGAATGTAAAATGCTACTACCACTATATGATTGAAGGCTACCCGAACAATGTCTCACTCATAGACTCTGATGAAGGCTATGGTAAAAATGACTACATTGAAACAACCAGACCTCTTGTTGTTGTCACAGCTCCAGGGCCTGGCAGCGGCAAGATGGCGGTCTGCCTTAGCCAGCTTTATCATGAGCAAAAAAGAGGCATCAAGGCAGGATATGCCAAGTTTGAGACGTTCCCAATCTGGAACCTGCCATTAAAACATCCAGTAAACATTGCATACGAAGCTGCTACAGCAGATTTGAATGATGTAAACATGATAGACCCGTTCCATCTGGAAGCTTACGGCAAAACCACTGTCAATTACAACCGCGACATAGAGATTTTCCCAGTTCTGAACGCAATTTTTGAAGGTATTTACGGAGAAAATCCGTACAAGTCGCCAACAGACATGGGTGTAAACATGGCAGGCTACTGCATCTTTGACGATGACGCATGTTGTGAGGCAAGCAATCAGGAGATTATACGCCGCTATTACACAGCACTTGACAATCTGGTTGACGGAAAAGCAGATGAAAGCGAAGTAAATAAGATTGCCCTTCTGATGAAACAGGCACACATTACTACAGAAGACCGCAAAGTCGTTGCTCCTGCAAACGAACGCGGCAGTAAATCTGGAGTTCCTGCTGCCGCAATAGAATTAAATGACGGAACAATAATCACTTCGGAAACATCAAGCCTTTTGGGAACATGTGCGGCCCTCATACTTAACGCAACAAAACATCTTGCAGGCATTGACCACAAGGTAAAGCTGATTCCGACAGACATGATAGAACCCATTCAAAACATGAAGGTAAACTACTTGCAGGGAAACAATCCCAGGCTTCATACAGATGAAGTTCTTGTTGCTCTGGCAATGCTTTCAAACACAAGTGAAAACTGCAAGAAAGCTATTGAACAGCTTCCAAAGCTCAACGGATGCCAAGTTCACACTACAGTCATGCTGTCAGAAGTAGACAGGAAAATCTTCAAGAAACTTGGTGTAGGTCTGACTTGTGAGCCAGTCCTTAAAAAGAGCAGAAGAAAAAACTAAAAGGCATTTCCTGCTAGACACTCATAAAAAACTCTGATAGTGTTCAATTTATATGATTTTTGCAGACAAGATATTAGAAAGCGCACAGGAAGGTATTGTCCTGCTTAAGAACAGTGACAATGCCCTGCCTTTAAAATCAGATGAATGCGTCTGCGTATTCGGCAGAACGCAATTTGACTATTACAGAAGCGGAACTGGCTCCGGTGGTTCTGTCCACATTCCATACACAACAAACCTTACGGATGAGCTTATTGCCTTGCACGAAAAGGAAAATACAGCAGACATAAATGCAAAGCTGTGCCAGATTTACAGGCAGTGGATTAATGACAATCCTTTTGATGATGGCGAAGGCAAATGGGCTGCAGAACCGAATAGCCAGAAAGACATGAGCATACCGCAGTCACTGGCAGAAGAATGTGCCCGCAACTCGTCAAAAGCCATATATGTCATAGGACGCAACTCTGGTGAAGACAAAGACATTACAAAGGAAAAGGGCTCTTTCTTTCTTACAGACATTGAAAAAGGCAACCTTTCTGTTTTGTGCAAAACATTCAAGGATGTAATTGTAGTATTCAATACGTCTGGCATAATTGACATGAGCTGGACTACTGAAAGCGACTTTGCGACAGGCATAAAGGCGTTAGTATATGCATGGGAAGGTGGGCAGGAAGGAGGAAGAGCCTGTGCAAGAGTACTTGCAGGCAAAGCAGTTCCGTCAGGAAAGCTTTCTGACACAATAGCAAAGACACTGGACGACTACCCTTCCACACCGAATTTCGGCAGTACTGGAGATGTTATATATCAGGAAGACATCTATGTAGGATACAGATATTTTGTTACATTCGCAAAAGACAAGATTCTGTATCCGTTCGGCTACGGACTTTCATATACAAGCTTTAAGCTGACTTCTGCAATGGCTTCAAGTGAAGGACTTTCAGTAAGTGCCGATGTAACCGTAAAAAACACTGGCAATATTTATTCAGGAAAAGAAGTTGTACAGATTTATGTAAGTGCACCGCAAGGAAAGCTTGGCAAGAGTGCAAGGATCCTTGCCGCTTTTAAAAAGACGAATGTCATAGAACCAGAAAAGGAAGAAACTTTACACATCTCATTCAATTTGGAAAGCATAGCTTCCTATGATGAAAGCGGAGCTACAGGCAATAAGTCATGTTTTGTACTGGAAGAAGGAGATTACGGCATTTATGCAGGAACGGATTCTTGTTCAGCCACACTTATACACACAGTACATCTTGACAAGACTATAGTAACTCAGAAACTTGAACAGTGCTGTGCCCCAACCAGAGAATTCAAGGTACTCAAACCTGGAGTTCAGAATATTGACGGAAGTTTTGCAAAAGAATACCAGAATGCATATCTGAATGCCACGGATATGAGCAAAAGAATTAAGGACAGACTCCCTAAAGAAATTTCTTTTACAGGCAACAAAGGCATTACCTTTGACATGTTAAAAAAAGATCCGTCACAAATGGATTCTTTTGTAGCACAGCTTACCGATGCGGAACTTTCAACAATGGTTCGCGGCGAAGGCATGTTGAGTCAGAAAGTAACACCGGGCATTGCAGCCGCCTACGGAGGGGTAAGCGAATCATTACACTCCTACGGCATACCATGTGCAGGATGTTCTGACGGACCTTCCGGCATACGAATGGACACAGGAACTGAAGCTTCACTCATGCCTATAGGAACACTTCTTGCATGTACATGGAATCCGAAGCTTGTAAAAGAGCTTTATGTTTTTGAAGGAAAAGAACTTGCACAGAATAAAATAGACGCACTTCTTGGTCCCGGCATGAACATACACCGTAATCCTTTAGGAGGAAGAAACTTTGAATACTTCTCAGAAGACCCTCTGCTTACAGGTACAATGGCTGTAGCAGAAATTGAAGGACTGCGGGAAGGCGGCTCTAATGCCACAATCAAGCACTTTGCAACAAACAATCAGGAAACAAACCGTCACAGGGGCAATTCTATCTTAACAGAAAGGGCTTTGCGCGAGATATATCTTAAAGGGTTTGAAATGGCGGTCAAAGAAGGAAAAGCTTGCTCTGTCATGACGACATACAATGCGCTTAATGGGCACTGGACGGCATCAAATTATGACCTTGTAAATGTAATTCTTCACAGTGAATGGGGTTTCAAAGGTCTTGTAATGACGGACTGGTGGGCAAAGATGAACGACTGTGTAAAAGGTGGAGAGCCGTCTGTAAAAAATGCAGCAAGCATGGTACGTGCCAGAAACAATGTTTACATGGTTGTTGATAACGACGGTGCTGAAACAAACATATTCAAGGATGACATAGAGCAGTCTCTTAAAGACGGCAACCTTACAAGGGCAGAGCTTCAGCTTAGCGTAAAAGACATACTGGGCTTTTTGCTTAATGCACCTGTCGCAAAAAGGCCGCTACGAGCACTAAAAGAAGAAGTATTCTTTACCGCTACAATTTCAGAGCCACCAGCAGGATCAAATACTGCAAACGAAGACGACTTCTTCACTTGCAATGCAGGGGAATGCGTCTACTTTAATGCTACAAAAGACGCCTTGTACAACATTATGGGCGTATATTGCAAAAAAGAAGACAACTTGTCTCAGTCTGCATGCATATTAAAGATAGACGGTCAACCTGCAGCATCTTTTGAATGCAGAAGTACATTCGGAAAGGATGTGTTCATTCAGGGAACAAAAATTCATCTTAGCAAGGGGTATTACAAAATAGAGCTTGTACACACAAAGCCCGGCATCACTGTAAAGTCCATTGGCTTTACATCAAAGATTATGACCCCTATTACAGCAGGATGGGAATTCTAAAAAAAAAGACAAGTGGCTGTCCAGAAATGGACAGCCCTAATTTCATACACTTGCCATGTATGCTATGGTCAGAGCATCAGCGGCAATATTCTTTATTACAGCATATTCATTTGGCTGATGGGCAAGCTCATCCATTGTGGACCAGACTACGCAGTCAAAGCCTGCATTACGAAGATACGCACCAACAGTACCGCCACCAATTCCTACACAACGGGCATCAATACCGTGTGCAGCTTTTATTGCAGCAGCAAGTTTCTTTACTACAGGAGCATCGGAAGACGTTGCCCTTGACTGCTCTGCCTGAAGTTCCGTAACCTCTATGCTTACATCATGCTTATTTTCTATATCTGCGACACGCTTCTTTAATTCCGCACGGACTTCATCAAGTGAATAGCATGGATTTATGCGGCAGTCAGCAAAGAACACATCATCACCTGGAATTATATTTACAGTAGAAACATTGGCATTCTTCATTGTAGGCTGGAATGTAGAATAAGGAGGATCAAACAAATCATCTTTCTTATTAAAGAACTGCTCCAGCGAGTTTACCTGTAGAGCAAGCTCACAGCCTGCCAGCATGGCATTTCTGCCCAAATCAGGACGAGAACCGTGAGACTGTTTTCCCTTGGTGTGAAACTTAAGCCACATTATGTTTTTTTCTGCAACTTCTATGGTCTCTCCCCTAGAATCACCTCCATCAGGAATAAGAATAATGTCATTCTTAGAAAACAAGCTGATATGATTCTTTACAAGATGCTGCATCCCATAGGCAGAACCACATTCCTCATCTGCCATAAAAAGCAGCTTTATTGTGTGCTCAGGAAGTATGTGCTGCTTTACAAAAGCAAGAGCCGCAAACACTCCGCTTACAAGTCCCTGCTGATTATCTTCAACGCCACGTCCGTAAATGCGTCCGTCTTTTTCAACAACAGTCCAAGGATCTGTGTTCCACAAAGAAAGCTCTCCTGTAGGAACAACATCAAGATGGGCACACACCCAAATGCAGTAATCATCCTTATTGCCAGGAATAGTAGCTACAAGATTAGGACGAATGCCAGAAGACACTCTTGAATCTTTTGCATCAAAATGCTCAAGTCGAGTAATACCGTTTTTCTTAAGCCATTCTTCTAGTGCAGCACATTTTTTACTTTCGCCATCTCCACCACTTTCAGGTGCAATTGCCTGAATTCCTGTAAGAAGAGACTCAAGCTCAACCATTTCTTTTGTATGACTTTCTATGTATTCTTTGAGTGCATAAAATTCCTGAGATACAGGTGCTTTTTCTTCCATAAATGTAGTAACCTCCGCTTTTTTCCGCCCCATGTTACCATAAAAAATAATATTACTACAAGAGTATCGCATAACATCGATAGCGACAGTTATCGACACCAGTTACAACTCTAATAAAATATGTTTTAATCCTTAAGAAAAAAAAATCAAAATTTGTAAAAATTTCATTTGACAGAGTAAAAAACCCGTGTTAGAGTTAAATTATAGATTGGAAACGTTTCCAGTATCGTTTCCAGACAGAACAATACCGTTATCTTTAGGAGGATATTAATGAAAAAAATCATTGCCGGTACATGTATCATGTTGGCTGCAGCCATGAGCCTTTGTGCTGCTGGAAAAAAGAAAGGCACTGTCCGCTACCTTAACTTCAAGCCAGAGGTAGCATCTGTTTATGAAGAACTTGCTGCTGCTTATGAAAAAGAAACAGGCGTAAAAGTAATCGTTGAAACTGCTGCAAACAATACTTACGAATCAACTCTTACAGCAAAGATGGCAACAAAGCAGGCACCTACACTATTCCAGATTAACGGTCCTGTTGGATATGCAAACTGGAAGGATTATTGTGCAGACCTTTCAAAGACAGAAATCTACAAACACCTTTCCGATAAATCACTTGCAATCACAGACAAAGGCAAGGCTTACGGAATTCCGTATGCTGTAGAAGGATACGGAATCATTTACAACAAGGCAATCACAGACAAATATTTCCAGCTTTCATCAAAAGCTACGTCTTTCAAGAGCATGGATGAAATCAACAGCTTTGCAAAGCTAAAGGAACTGTGCGATGACATGCAGAAAAATGCTGCAGCTTTGGGAATCAAAGGTGTATTCGCATCTACATCCCTGAAAGCAGGAGAAGACTGGAGATGGCAGACACACCTTGCAAACCTTCCTGTTTACTATGAATTCAAGAACAATAAGATTGATTTGACTTCAAATGCAACTCACCAGATTAAGTTCCAGTACGGAAACAATTTCAAGAACATTTTTGACTTGTACACAACAGATTCTGTAATCGACAGAAAGAACCTTGGTGTAAAGACAGTTGATCAGTCAATGGCAGAGTTTGCTCTTGAAGAAGCTGCAATGGTACAGAATGGAAACTGGGCATGGGGTCAGATTTCTGGTGTTTCTGGAAACAAAGTTAAGGCTGAAAACGTAAAGTATCTCCCAATATATACAGGTGTAGCAGGAGAATCTTCA
The DNA here is from genome assembly GCA_947167345.1 of uncultured Treponema sp. Taxonomy (GTDB): domain Bacteria; phylum Spirochaetota; class Spirochaetia; order Treponematales; family Treponemataceae; genus Treponema_D. The sequence goes on along the minus strand of CAMVHR010000036.1, from coordinate 16,689 downwards.
CAGGGACTTTGTATTGGTACAGAAAACTTCTATTGTATCAACAAGAAGGCATCAAAGGCTGATCAGCAGGCTACAGCAGACTTTATCTACTGGCTGTACTCTTCACCAACAGGAAAGAAGTATGTAACAACAAAGCTCGGCTTCATTGCTCCATTCGATACATTTGCAGAAAATGAAAAGCCAACAGATCCATTGGCAAAGGAAATCCTTAACTACATGTCAAAGAAGGGAATCACATCAGTATCATGGAACTTTACACTGTTCCCATCACAGACATTCAAGGATAACTTCGGTGCAGATCTGCTCCAGTACTGCCAGGGTTCAAAAGACTGGAACACAGTTGCTTCAAATGTAGTAAACAACTGGAAGACTGAATGGGAGCTGGTTGACGAATAATTAACAAGCTGCTTTAGAAGATCAATTGTAGCGGCTGCTGCGTATTACGACAGCAATGAGTAATGCAGCAGCCCTTTTTTTAAACTTTTTTGAGGAGTTCTATATGGAAAACAACAAGGCGATGAAAAAATACTTTCCTATATTTGTACTGCCTACCCTCCTTGCATTCATCATGTTTTTCTTTATTCCATTTGTAATGGGCTTTGTACTTTCGTTTACAAAATTCAAGGTTGTCACCGACGCTCATTTTATAGGCTTAAAGAATTACATAAGGGCATTTACTTTAAACAACGAATTCATTCATGCACTGGGCTTTACTACAATCTTTACTATAGTTTCCATGATTACGGTAAATGTATTTGCATTTATCCTTGCCCTATTACTTACCAACGGACTAAAGGGAACAAGTTTTTTCCGCTCAGTATTCTTCATGCCAAACCTTATAGGCGGCATCGTCTTGGGTTACATCTGGAACCTTCTCATAAATGGAGTACTCTTACACTTTTTTGGTGAGGACATCTCTTTTAATGCAAAATATGGATTCTGGGGTTTAGTCATACTGACAAACTGGCAGCTCATAGGATACATGATGGTCATCTACATTGCAGGACTTCAGAACATATCTTCAGAAATGCTTGAAGCAGCATCAATAGACGGAGCCTCGTCACTTACAACCTTGTTCAAGATAAAAATACCAATGGTCATGCCGTCAATAACAATCTGCATGTTCCTTACGCTCACAAATTCTTTCAAGATGTTTGACCAGAACCTTGCACTTACAAATGGTGCTCCAGGAACTGATACAGAAATGCTTGCCCTTAACATTTACAAGACATTCTATGGACGCACAGGATTTCAGGGTGTCGGACAGGCAAAAGCAGTTGTATTCTTCTTTATAGTAGCTGTAATTGCTTTTGTACAGCTTAAACTTACAAACACAAAGGAGATTGAACAATGATGATAGAAAAGAATCGCGCAGCAACAAGAACATTCCAGACAACACTCCTTATAGTGCTTACAGCAATATTCATTTTTCCAATTCTTCTGGTATTCATGAATTCATTCAAGTCGCGACTGTATGTATCTACAGATCCGTTTGCCCTGCCGATGGGAGCAATGTTCGTAGGATTTGAAAATTACATTCGGGGAATTACGTCCTCCGGATTCTTTATAGCCTTCATGCGCTCTGTATGGATCACCGTTGCAGGAGTACTTCTTATAATAATATGTACTTCAATGACAGCATGGTACATAGTGCGCGTAAAGTCAAAATTCACAAGAGCACTGTACTATGCATTTACATTCAGCATGATAGTTCCATTCCAGATGGTCATGTATACAATGACATTCGTAGTAAACAGAATAAGCTTTGACAATGTTTTCGGCATTCTGTTTGTCTATCTTGGTTTTGGGGCAGGCCTTACGGTATTCATGTTTACAGGCTTTGTAAAGTCCATTCCTCTTGAAGTGGAAGAGGCTGCAACAATAGACGGATGCAATCCTCTTCAGACATATTTTCTAATAGTTTTTCCAATGCTCAAGCCGACTGCCATTACAGTGGCAATCTTGCAGGCTATGTGGATTTGGAACGACTATCTGCTCCCCTACCTTATTCTTGGTTCTGACCATAAGACAGTTCCTGTCGCAATTCAGCTTGCCATGCAGGGGGCTTACGGTTCAACAGATTACGGTGGATTTATGGCAATGCTTGTAGTAGCAATCGTTCCGATAATTGCATTCTATATTTCGGCTCAGAAATACATCATAAACGGTGTTACAGCCGGTGCAGTAAAAGGATAATGAACCGGCCATGACAATAAAGGATATTGCCCGAGAATGTGGCTGTGCCATAGGAACTGTATCCCGTGTGCTTAACAATCACCCCGATGTAAGTGAAAAGACGCGGGAAAAAGTTCTGGCAGTAGTAAAGAAGCACAATTTCATACTCAACACGAACGCAAAGCTTCTTAAGGCACAGGACAGCAAGACAATAGAAGTTCTTGTAAAGGGAACTTCCAGCATTCTTCTGAACAGTCTTTTGGAGCGCATACAGAAAAGAATAGAACCTCTTTCATATAATGCAAGTGTTGTAGTACTTGATGAATACGACAATGAGGCAAAAGCGGCAAACCGCATATATTACGAAAAAAAAACAGTCGGAATAATTTTTCTTGGAGGCAGTCCAGAGTTATTCAAAGAAGATTTTGCAAGACTCTTAGTCCCATGCGTAGTAATATCAAATGAATCGCAAATTGAAGACTCTCATCTTTCAAGCGTCAGTACAGATAATTTTACAGCCGCCTGCCATTCCGCAGATTATCTTATTCAGATGGGGCATAAAAAAATCGGTGTAATTGGAGGTGACTTATGCGGTTCAGGAATAACACAGCGGCGATATGACGGTTTTCTGGCAAGCCTAGCTAAAGCAGGTCTGAACTTTGACTATGAAAAAGCCTATGTCACGTCAAAATACTCTTTTGAAGACGGAGCAAAAGCAGCACAAATGCTTATGAAAAAGTATCCCGATTTAACGGCGATCTTTGCCATGTCTGATGTAATGGCAATTGGTGCAATACGAAAGCTTGATGACCTGGGATACAAGGTTCCGGAGGATATTTCCATAATCGGATTCGATGGAATTCCAATAGGTGAATATTACAGGCCTCGTCTTGCTACAATAAAGCAGCAGGTTGATCTTTTAGCAGACGAAGGACTGAACATTCTGTTGGATAATATAGAAAGAAATGCACCTCCTAAGAATAAGTTCATTCCTTTTGAATTTATAAAGGGGGAAAGCGTAAGGCAACTGGTATGAGCATATTAGATAAAAGGGCAAGCGGAATTTTAATGCACATTTCATCCTTGCCTGGAGATACAGGAATAGGAACGCTGGGCAGACATGCCTATAAATTCGTAGATTACCTTGAAAAATACGGTCAGACTTACTGGCAGATGTTGCCTATCTGCCCTACAAGTTATGGGGATTCTCCATACCAGAGTTTTTCAACATTTGCCGGCAATCCGTATTTTATTGACTTTGAACTTCTTGAAAAAGACGGATTTCTAAACACTGCTGACTGGAAGGACATAAACTGGGGTTCTGACAGACAGCATATAGATTACGGAGTATTATATGTAGAAAGGCATAAAGTTTTTGCAAAGATTCAGACTCATTTTAACAAGAACATTCCATCAGACTTTGACGCATACTGCAAAGACAATTCATTTTGGCTTGATGACTACGCTCTCTTTATGGCAATAAAAGATGCACATGGTGGAAAGTCTTTTTCTGAATGGGAAAGCGACATAAGGCTTCGCAGTCAAGACGCACTAGACCGATGGTCAAAGCAGTGTGCAGAAAGAATACAATATTACAAAATTCTACAGTATCTGTTTTTCAAGCAGTGGTACGCATTAAAAAAATATGCAAATGACAAAGGAATAAAAATAATAGGAGACATTCCTATTTATGTTTCGTCAGATTCCAGCGATGTATGGACAAACCCGAAACAGTTTAAACTTAAAGATGACATGACACCACTTGAAGTTGCAGGATGTCCGCCAGATGCATTCAGTGCTGAAGGTCAGCTTTGGGGTAATCCAGTGTATGACTGGGAGCATCACAAAGAGACAGGCTATGCATGGTGGAAAAAAAGAATCAGCGAATGCCTTAAAATCTATGATGTAATAAGGATTGACCACTTCAGAGGGTTTGACGAGTACTACTGCATTCCATTCGGATCTCCAAATGCAACGAACGGACAATGGAGAAAAGGTCCAGGAGCAACACTGTTTAAGGAGATAAAAAAAGAATTCGGAAATTTGAACATAATTGCAGAAGATTTGGGTTATCTTACTGACAGTGTAATTCAAATGCTAAAGGATGTCGGATTTCCTGGCATGAAGCTTTTGCAGTTTGCGTTCGACAGCCGGGAGACAAGCAACTACATTCCCTACCTTTATGGACACAACTGTGTGGTATACACCGGCACTCATGACAACGACACGATTCTTGGCTGGGCAAAATCTGCCCGACAGGAAGATGTTGAATTTGCAAAAAAATACCTTAGGGCAGATTCGGATGAAAAGCTAAGACAAGAGATGATGATTTGCGCGCTAAGTTCCGTAGCAAACACATGCATATTGTGCATGCAGGACCTAATAGGTCTTGACGGAGCAGCACGTATGAATATTCCTTCTACTGTAGGAAGCAACTGGAAGTGGCGGGCAACAGAAGAGCAGATTACAGACAGTAATTTTGAGTTTTTGGGCTGTTACACAAGTCTGTACGGTCGTAAAAGGAAACTTTAAAAAAAAATTATTGACAAATGAGAATACTCTGATATACTTAAATAAAGAGGGCAACCGATTGCCTGTATAAAAAAGGAGGATTCTCGGAATCATGAAAAAGATTTTATTCACAATTGCAGCAGCAGCAGCATGTGCAGCAGTAATGACTAGCTGTGGTGGAAAAAAAGAAGACGGTGCTTCTTCTTCAGGAAAAGCAGATGCATCAAACAAACTTACAGTATGGTCATTTACTGATGAAATTGAAGGTCTTGTAAACGATTATTACAAGCCAGCTCATCCAGATGTAGAAGTAGAATATTCATTTACACCTACAGATCAGTTCCCTAACAAGCTTGACCCAGTTCTTGCTTCTGGTCAGGGATGTCCAGACGTATTCGGTCTTGAAAACGCATTCGTACGCAAATACATTGAATCAGGACTGCTCCTTGAGCTTGATGACGTATATGCAGAAGTAAAGGACAAGATGGCTGACTATCCTATGAAAATAGGTACTTACAATGGTCACGTATACGGAATGGCATGGCAGGTATGTCCAGGTGCACTCTTCTACAGAAGAAGCCTTGCAAAGCAGTATCTTGGAACAGACGATCCAGCAGAAGTACAGAAGTATGTAGCAAACCTTGACAAGTTCATGGAAACAGCAGAACTTCTTAAGAAAGCATCTGGTGGAAAGTGTGACATCATCTCAACAACAGATGATATGCTTATGCCTTATAAGGGAGCACGTAAGCAGCCTTGGGTAGTAAACGACAAGCTCGTTATTGACCCAGCAATGGACAAGTACATGGACATGTGTAAGACACTCCATGACAAGGGATACGAAGGCCGCGTAGACCAGTGGTCAGAAGGCTGGTATGCAGGTATGAAGGGAACTTTGAAAGATGAAAAGGGAAATCCTGTAGAAGTATTCTGCTACCTCTTGCCAACATGGGGTCTCCACTATGTTCTTAAGACAAACGCTCCAGATACAGCTGGAGACTGGGCAATGTGTGAAGGTCCTGCAAACTACTACTGGGGTGGTACTTGGGTAGCTGCATACAAGGGAACAAAGAATCCTAAGGCAGCAAAGGAAATGATTAAGTACATCGCTACAGATGATACATATCTTGAGGCTTATGCAAAGAAGTCTGGAGATACAGTAGGTAACCTTAACGTTCAGAACAAGATTAAGGATACATTCTCTGAGCCATATCTTGGTGGCCAGAACCACTATGCAGCATTCTGCGAAATGGCTAAGGGAATCGATGGAAGCCTTATCCAGGGTTCAGACCAGCAGATTGAGCAGCTTTTTGCTGAAGCTGTAAGAGCTTACAAGAACGGTGAAAAATCAAAGGATGCAGCACTCAACGACTTTAAGTCACAGGTTGCATCAACACTGGGATACTAAAATATCCTGAATCAGCAGGATAAAATCTGCTGATTTTCAAAGAAAGTGCAGTTTGTGAATATCATTCATTCCGACTGCACTTTTTTTATACCTTGTTCGCGTAAAGGAGGATACGACGTGAGTAACACTTCCAAGATACAGGCAAGAACAAACAGGTACGGCTATCTGTTCTGTGCACCTTTTATAATTGCCTTTTTAATTTTTAGTTTATGGCCAATCATTTATACTTTTTTGCTGGCATTCGGAGACCTTAAAGGTCTTAAAACGAATTTTAATTTAGTTGGATTTGCCAACTTTATAAAACTTGTTCATGACAAGTATTTCTGGGGTGCTGTAGCAAACACCTTTATTCTTTGGGGAGTCAACTTTGCCCCTCAGTTGGGAATAGCACTGCTTTTTGCTATCCTGCTTACAGATGTTAAGCTTGACATAAAGGGAAAAGGACTTTTCAGGGCTCTTTTCTATCTTCCAAACCTTCTTACAGCAACATCAGTAGCAATTCTTTTCCGTAGTCTTTTCGGTTATCCAGTAGGACCTGTAAACCAGTTCATGCTCAAGTACTGCGGTTCATCAGAAGCATTCAACTTCTTCAGAAGCGTTGCAGCTTCACGAGGAATAGTATCATTCATACAGTGGTGGATGTGGTGTGGTCAGACACTCATCCTGCTCATGGCTGGCATTACCAGTATCTCCCCTTCTCTTTATGAGTCTGCAACAATTGATGGTGCATCAAACTGGCAGTGTACATGGAAAATAACAGTTCCTCTGCTTCGTCCAATGATGTTCTACCTTCTTATTACATCAATGGTTGGTGGTATGCAAATGTTTGATATTCCGTTCCTTCTTACTGGAATGCATGGAGAACCAGACTTTAAGATTCGTACAACAGCAATATATATGTACAACATGGCTTTCCAGGGACGCAACGACTACTCTTATGCAGCTGCAATTTCAATCGGAATGTTCATTATTACAATTATCCTTGCAATACTCATTAATACGCTTGTAAAGGAGCACAATCCAAAATCTCTTAAGAAGGGGGCTTCAAAATGAGTTCAGGAATAAATAAAAGCTATAAAACATCTAAACAGGTAAAATCTTTCATAATATACATACTCATGGTTATCTTTGCACTCATAGCCATAGTTCCAGTGTGGCTTTCTCTTGTAAACGCAACAAGAACAAACGTGCAGATAAATGAAGGTCTTTCATTCCTTCCAAGTACGCATGCCTTAGACAACTGGCGCATCCTTACAAGCAGAAACTTCCAGATCTGGCAGGGATTTATTAACAGTGCCATTATCTCAACATTAGCTACAGCTTTATGTGTATATTTCTCAGCACTTACCGCCTACGGAATACATGTATACCGCTTTAAGGGAAGAAGCGTGCTCATAAGCATCATCATGACACTTATCCTGCTTCCTGCTTCACTCTCGTTCATTGGTTTCTATCAGTTCATGGCACGCCTGCACCTGACAGACAACTACATTCCACTTATTCTGCCATCTATAGCATCAGCTGGTAGTGTTTTGTTCGTCAAGCAGTATCTGGAATCAATTCTTTCAATGGAAATAATTGAGGCATCCCGAATTGATGGCGCTGGTGAATTCCGTACATTCAATACGGTAATACTTCCAATCATAAAACCAGCCCTTGCAACACAGGCAATCTTTGCATTCGTAGCAAGCTGGAACAACTTCATGACTCCATTCGCACTGCTTTCTTCAACAAAAAAGTACACGCTTCCTATGCTTGTACAGATGCTTCGTGGTGATATTTACAGAACAGAATACGGAGCAATTTACGTAGGTATAGCAGTTTCACTTATTCCAATCATTGTGTTCTATGCATTCATGTCAAAGAACATCATAAGTGGTCTTACAATGGGTTCTGTAAAAGAGTAAAGGTTTACAAATGAGTAATGAGAAAAAAGTAAGAATACAAAATCCGATTCTTCGCGGCTTCCATGCAGACCCCTCCATCTGCATGGCAAACGGAGAATATTATATTGCAAACTCAACATTTGAGTGGTATCCAGGAGTAGAACTCAGCCGTTCAAAAGATTTAGTTCATTGGACAGCAGTTCCTTCCCCTCTCTCAGAAAAACGTTTGCTTGACATGAATGGCGAAAAGCCTTCATGTGGAATTTGGGCACCATGTCTTTCATATTCAGACGGTCTTTTCTATCTGATATATACAAATGTCCGCAACTGGAACTTTGGTAGTATGAAAGACTGCCCGAATTATCTGACTACAGCGCCTTCAATTGAAGGACCATGGTCAGATCCTGTATTTATGAATGCCTCTGGCTTTGACGCATCAATGTTTCATGATGATGACGGAAAGCACTGGTACATAAACATGGAATGGGATCACCGTAAAACAGGTCCACGACAGTTTTCGGGAATTCTCATGCAGGAGTATGATGTTGCAAAAAAGCAGCTTGTAGGTGAGCGCAAAAAGATTTTTAGAGGAACAGACATTGGCATGGTAGAAGGTCCCCATCTGTACAAACGCAATGGATATTATTACATTGCGGCAGCAGAAGGGGGAACATTCTACGAACATGCAATTTCAGTAGGACGTTCAAAAAATATAGAAGGTCCGTATGAACTGCATCCATGCAATCCACTGATTTCTTCGTATAATCATCCAGAACTGCTTTTGCAGAGAGCTGGTCACGGCAGCTGGTGTAGTTCCATTGACGGCACAAAGACATATCTTGTATACCTGTGCGGACGACCTTTACCAGACACACATGATTGTGTACTTGGTCGCGAGACAGGTCTGGCAGAAATAATCTGGAAAGACGACTGGCCTTATGTAGTACAGCCAGACGGTTCTTTGCAGAATACACCTCCAGAATATGTCGAGGTTCCTGCTGAAACAGTGTCAGACAGCTCAGCACAGAGCTATCCGGGAGGCGGACACAAGCATTATACCTTTGAGAACGAAGATTTCCTGATAGATTTTAAGACTCTTCGAACTCCCCTCTCTGAAAACAGATGTTCCATAAAAGAGCGCCCTGGTTATTTGAGAATCAAAGGCGGTCAGTCACTGTGGTCTTTCTACGAGCAAAGTCTTCTAGCACGAAGACAGGAAACTTTCGTATTTACTGCCGAAACAAAAATGGAATTTGAACCAGATTATTTTCAGCAGTATGCAGGTCTTGTCTACCGCTATGATGAAGAGACACAGTACGTATTTCAAGTAACATGGAATGAAGAAAAAGGAAAAATCCTTCAGGTAAACACAATCATGCCTGACAATATTTTTAAGCAGGGCATGGAAATTCCGCTAAGGCAGAATGTTCCTGTCTGGCTAAGGCTTTCAGTCAACTACAAGACGGCAGTATTTTCATGGTCACAAGACGGAAAACTTTTCCACGAAATACGTCCTGTATGTGATGCCTCAAAACTGTCAGATGAGTTTCATAATGAAGGATTTACCGGTGCATTTGTAGGAATGTTCTGCGTAGACACAGAATTCTACAAAAAGTCTGCGGACTTTGAATATTTTGATTATTGTGAAAAATCATGATAACAATTTATGACATTGCCAGAGAAACAGGATACTCAGCCCCAACCATATCAAAAGCTCTGAACGGAACAGGAAAGCTAAGCAATGCAACCCGTGAAAAAATCGTAAAGATTGCAGAAGATATGGGATATAAGTTTAACATGGCTGCAAAAACACTTGCCACCAAAAAGTCAAACTTAATCGGTGTTATATTTGAAGATAACAAAATGCTGTCGGGCTTTCAGCATCCACTCTTTGGCGGTGTCTTAAACAGATTCAGAGAAGCTGTGGAAGCTGCTGGATATGACCTTGTGTTTCTTTCCAGAACAGCTTCCATTTCTTATCTGAATCATGCACGTCTCAGAAGCGTAGACGGAATTGTCATAATAAATCCAAACATGGAAGATTCCAAGAACATAGAAGATTTATCCACTTCGGGAATTCCGTGCATTTCAACAAACGATTATTTTCCAAATATCTGTACAGTAATTACTGACAATTACAAGGGCGGCTATGAAGGAACTGAATACCTTATTTCTCAAGGGCACACAAAAATTGCCTTTCTAGCAGGTCCCATAAGTACATCATCGGCAGCATCTTTGGAGCGATATACAGGCTACAAAGACTGTCTTAAAGCTCACGGCATAAAAGAAGACAAAAATGCATTTGAAGAAAGTGACATGTGGAACAGCCAGAGCGGCTACAAGGCATTTTCTAAATTGTATGAACGCACACAGGACTTTACAGCCGTTTTTGCAGCAGACGACATGCTGGCATTAGGCATAATACAATATGCAGAAGATCATCAGCTTTGCATTCCAGACAGTTTTTCACTAATGGGATTTGATGACGATAAAATATCATCATACTGCAGACCAAAACTTACGACATTCCAACAAAATAAGAATACAATAGCCGAACTTACGGCAGAATATCTTCTATATCTGATTTCCGGCATATCAGAGCCACCACCATCAATAAAAGTACCTGCAAAATTAATTGTCAGGGAATCTGTCAAGAGAATCAATTAAACAAACTTTTTCAGTTATTCATGAGCGTAATTTCAACACGTCTGTTGACAGCCCTCAATTCTTCCGTATCATTAGGAGAAATAGGCCTTGTATCGCCAAATCCTTGAGTAAATATATGATCGCGAGTACGAACGCCTTGCTGCACAAGGTACTCTGCAACAGCTTCTGCACGCTCTTCACTCAATGGCTGTGCCGGACGACCAATATTTGATTTTGCAGTGTGCCCACTAACCATAATGTCATTAGGATAAGCTTTTAGAATCTGAGCAATCTGCTGAAGCTTTGCAAACTCACTTTCACGAAGAACAGCACTTTCGGCTTCAAACTGAATTTTTTCAACAGAAAGGGTAAGGCCTTCTTCAGTGCGTTTTACAGAAACGTTGGCAAGACCCATTTCCTGAACCTGCTGCTGCATTGAAGCAAGAGTATCATCAGGTCCTGCAAAATTAGAAACAGGATCACAGAAAAGCCGTATTAACTCGGTCTTAGACTTGTGACGGGATTTCAAAAATAAAGTCTTTTTAGCCTCATCATAGGCATATCCAGACGAATTATAATTTTCAAACTTTGGATCAGTCCTAAAGCGGAGCTTTTGAATTTCAATCTGAGAATGGAATGTCGGAACACCAGTAATTATAAGATACTGAGAGTTTTCCAAAGGAAAATCAAGAGTAATGCTGACAACTCCATCAGCACCAATCTTATAGCGTATATCAGAAGAACAGGTCCACGCCCATACAGGCTTTGTATCATAGTAGCCAAGTAATTCTGAGTGAGGATAGAATGTATTGTCATTTACGACGACAGGATACACTTCAGAAATCTGTTCAAGCGAATTAATCCTTGCAAGTTCCTGACTTACTATCATGCGCCCTGTCTCTGCATACTCATTTTTACTGCGTACACGGGCAAAATCAATAAGAGCCTGTCCAATGCGAACTTTCTGCAAATAAGAGAATTCTTCATTAATAAAAACAAGCTTGTCGTCAGTAAGCTTCAGATGCTCTGCGATGACATCAAGACAATAATCCAAAACAGAATCAAAAGACGAAGCAAGTTTTTCATCAATCTTACGAACTTTCGAGTAGACTGTAAGGATTCCTGCCGCTTCCATTACAGAAGGCTCAAAAGGTGTTTTCTTTGAAGGTATCTGCATCAGAGACTTTATTTTTTCTGACTTGCGGTTTACTATAATATAATTTGCAATATCTTCATCAGTAAAAGCCGAAAGAGAATTAGATGCAACAGAATTATTAACGGAAGAAGCAAATTCATTTGACTTTGCAACAAGCTTTTTATTACTTTCCGTAAGATTTCCAAAATATGGAGTTGAAAGATAAGTACGCTTCGGGCTGTTCTTGAATGAAGATGACAACTCGTTAACAGCTTTAAGGAATTTTCCGCGTGACCCCATTTCTGCAATGTATGCAACAACCTCACGCTCTGTCAGCTCAGACGGAGCAGACGAAAATACTCCTGTAAAGTTGGTAACAGCAGATTCTCTGAAAGCCTTAATGACATCCAAATAAGAAGATTCTGACGAAGAGCTAAGCTTTGCTACAGAAGTATAATCAAACTTTTTTTCAGGAACATAAGGAACAAAAGATGCCGTTAAATTTTTCTTTGAAAGCACGGCGAAACCTTTGTCAAGATTATATGCAGAAAAAACAAACATCGAATCCTTTGATTCAAGTGTAATTGAATTTTCTGATTTTGAAACAATTTTACAGGAAGAACTGACAGAATAAGGAATGGAAACAGTATCAAAACCTTCTGACGGAATAGCTGCAACAGACAAAGACGTATCTGGAGCAATTCCATTTTCCGCAAAGACAAGAGAAGTACCGTCCGTAAAATTAAAGCGGACAGAATTATCCAAAACCTCATAAGACTGCAAGACAAGATTCGCCTGTTTTTCGCCTGATGAAGAAGAAACAACAGCAGAATGTGCATCATTTAAAGCAAATGAAAGACCTTTGAAAGATACTGCAAGCTGATTTTTTAATACTACTTGTTCCAACGAATCATCTTCCAAATCTTCACGTTCAAGGCTTATGCGCATATCGCCAATTGAACGAGAAATACTTGTATCAGTCTTAAACTGAAGTATAAAAATGCCTAATATAACAACAAAATAGAGGACTGTAAGTGCTACTAACTTTATAAATGGATGTCTTTGCATTGGATGTATTCTATCCTTAATAAACAGAAAATTCAACAGTTATGCTATGGCACAAAAGAAAAAAAAAGGGAAGTTCCTTATGGGAAAGGAACTTCCCTTCTATAGATTCCTCCTTGAATAGAAAGTTGGTGTGAAGTAGGATCTTAAGTAGGTAAGGCAACGCCTTTACCTTATGATTCTACTATACAACACGACAGTCCATCTTTCATTAAGGGGAAATAAGAGAAAAATAAGAAATCTCTTATTTTGAAAAACTATTTTGCAAGGCACTTGTCAAGTTCTGCACTAATCTTTTCCTTGTCAAGATTCTGACCGATAACACAAAGCTTTATCATGCGGTCACCGACTTTATCATCCCATTCAGCCTTTATCTGAGGATTTGCATCAAGAATTTCCTTCTGCTCGGCAGGAGAAGATGCTGCGATCCACTGTCCAGAATAACCAGCCTGAATCTGACGGCCAGAAGTCTCAAACACCCATGCCATCTCCGGCTCATCAGCAAACCACATCAAGCCCTTGCAGCGGATAATGTTCTTTGGCCAGTTGTTTGCATAAGAATCAAGAAGCTGACGGTCAAAAGGCTTTCTACGGTAGTAGATGAATGTACCGATGCCGTATTCATCTTCGCTTTCACCTTCATGCCTGTGCTCATGATGATGGTGATGATGCTCGTGACCATGTTCATGCTCATCATCGTCATCATGGTCATGGTGATGATGTTCGTGCCCGTGCTCGTGTTCATGTTCTTCATGCTCATCGTGGTCATCATCATCCATTTCATCTTCTGCAAGCTTTTTACACCAACCGGCACTTGAAAATACTTTTTCAAAGTCAAAACTGCCTGTGGCAAGGATCTCGCCTACATCAACCTTACCATGGTCTGTTTCTATAATCTTAACACCAGGATGCAGGGCATTGATTACTGCCCTAACCTTCTTAAACTGCTCTTCAGTAACAAGGTCTTTCTTATTAATGACAAGAGTAGAACAGAATTCAATCTGCTGGACAAGCAGTGACTCAATGTCCTCTTCATCCTTTTCCTTAAGCAGGGCATCTCCGCCTGCAAACTCATCTACAAGACGCTTTGCATCAACAACACCAACAACATTATCAAGCTTGCCGTTAGAAATTGTCTCAAGTTCCTGAGCTATAGGCATTGGCTCACATACACCGCTGGCCTCGATCATGATATAGTCATATTTTTTTGTCTTGATAAGGTTTTCAATGTTCTGTGAAAGCTGAGTTTTCAAAGTACAGCAGATGCAGCCGTTTGTCAGAGGAACAATGCTACTTGTATCCGTGATTTTTGCACCATCCGCAATAAGCTTTGCATCAACGTTTACCTCGCCTATGTCATTTACAATGACAGCAACCTTATAGCCCTTCTGATTAGAAAGGACCTGATTCAAAAGTGTTGTTTTTCCAGCCCCAAGATAGCCGCACAAAAGCGTCATGGGTGTTAAATTTTTAGCCATATATATACCTCGCAAATTAATACATATTTATCGCCTAGAATATACTGCATTTTACTGAAAAAGAAAAGACAATAAAAAAAGCTGCCAGCATCGGCTTAAGTTTTACTTCATTACCGACACAGACAGCTTCTAAAATATGTAGCTTTCTTTTAATGCTCGCGCTTCATTATTCCGCCACCAGCAAGATAATCTTTATAACTGAATACAAGGCCTTCTTCCAGCTCCGTCTTTGGTTTCCAGCCTAAAGCACATATCTTTGAAATGTCACACAACTTACGTGGTGTTCCGTTTGGCTTAGACGTATCCCAGATAATCTTACATTCCCTGCCAGAAACATCGGCATAAACAGCACGCATTACTTTTTCAGCAACATCTTTAATTGTAAGTTCCTTTCCACTGCCTACGTTTACAAAGCCATAAGGCATCATGTCTGATGCATGGCAGTTTTCCATAAGATGAACAACAGCATCTGCAAGATCTGCACTATATAGAAATTCCCTGAGAGGAGAACCATCACCCCATAAAGTCACTTCATCTTTTCCACTTTTTTTTGCATCATCAAATTTGCGTATCATGGCAGGAAGGACGTGACTGCCCTCAAGATCATAATTGTCGCCTGGTCCATACAGATTAGTCGGCATTACAGACAAGAAATCTGTTCCATATTCAATATTGTATTTAAGGCACAGCTTAATGACGCTTATCTTTGCAATGGCATAAGCATCGTTTGTAGTCTCCAAAGGACCAGAAAGCAAGTATTCTTCCTTAAGAGGCTGAGGTGCCATGCGTGGATAAATGCATGTAGAACCAAGATTCATGAGCTTTTTTACACCGTTAAGACGTGCAGCCTCAACAACATTAAAGCCTATCATCATGTTGTCATAGATAAAACGTGCTGGATGTGCAGAATTAATGCCTATGCCACCAACATGAGCTGCAGCAAGGAATACATATTCAGGCTTTTCCTCTGCAAAAAACTTCATTACAGCAGCCTGATTGCACAAGTCTAGTTCTGCATGTGTACGCTTAATAATATTAGTATAACCACGACTTTCAAGCTCGCGGCAAATTGCACCACCTACAAGTCCTCTATGACCTGCAACATATATTTTAGAATTCTTTTCCATAATATTATTGTACCTCAGAAAGAATTAACGCTGATGAAGAGTCTTTTCAGCCTTAACATAGTCCATATCATGGGCAACCATGAGCCGTACAAGTTCCTTAAACGGAGTCTTTGTAGGATTCCATCCGAGTACGGACTTTGCCTTAGTCGGATCGCCCAAAAGTGTCTCAACTTCTGCAGGACGGAAATATTTAGGGTCAACTTCAACAAGACATTCTCCCGTCTTTTTGTCATAGCCTTTTTCATCCACACCGTCACCCTTAAACTCAAGCTCAATACCAGCTTCCCTAAATGCAAGCTGGCAGAATTCACGCACAGAATGCTGCTCACCAGTAGCAACTACAAAGTCGTCCGGCTTTTTCTGCTGAAGGATAAGCCACATACACTCAACATAGTCTTTTGCGTAGCCCCAGTCACGCAGGGCATTCAAATTTCCAAGGTAAAGCTTTTTCTGCAAGCCCTGTGCAATTCGTGCGGCTGCAAGTGTAATCTTACGGGTAACAAAAGTTTCGCCACGACGCTCTGACTCATGGTTAAAAAGAATACCGTTTGAACAGAACATTCCGTAGCTTTCACGGTAATTCCGCATTATCCAATAGCCGTACAATTTTGCTACAGCATACGGGCTACGAGGATAGAAAGGAGTCGTCTCTTTCTGAGGCACTTCCTGTACCAAGCCAAACAGTTCTGATGTAGAAGCCTGATAGATACGGCAAGTTTTTTCCATACCTAAAAAATGAACCGCTTCAAGAATGCGAAGGACACCTGTTGCATCGGCATCTGCCGTATACTCAGGAACTTCAAAGCTAACTTGAACATGACTTTGTGCTGCAAGATTATATATTTCAGTAGGCTTTATCTCTCGTATAAGGCGAATAAGGCTTTCAGAATCCGTCATGTCGCCGTAATGAAGCTGAACCTTTCTAGCCTTATGCATATCTTCTATAGCTGTTTCCAAATAAAGATGTTCAATGCGACCAGTATTAAAACTTGATGAACGGCGGATAATGCCGTGCACTTCATAGCCTTTAGATAAAAGCAGCTCTGCAAGATAAGAGCCATCCTGCCCGGTAATGCCTGTAATTAGGGCTGTTTTATTTTCTATTAACATACTATACATTCTCCTGTTTCAATAAATCTTTTATATTCCATAGCAAAATTAATAAACCATAAGGAAGAATAAATTTTATAATTAATTTTAATTAATTTTTTTTATTTTTTTTATCTTTTTGATTTTTTAATTTAAAATCTTCTTTATG
>CAMVHR010000035.1 GCA_947167345.1 uncultured Treponema sp. | reverse complement strand
GAAGCCCTGAACTTAAGGGAGCTTATGACATGTTCAAATCTTTTATTGCAAACGAGACTTTGAGTGCCTCCATTGACTGGACTGATACTCTTGAAAACGGGACTGTCATTGAAGCCGATACATTATCCTGGTCCATTGCCGTTTCTAAAGTACAATAAAAGAAAGGAGTTTATATGAATAAAATGGCAGCAGGTATGACTGGATTGAGTTTGACAGCACGGCTCATAGCCTCTTCTGCTGCCATTTTTATTGCTGGACTGTTTTTAGGCTGTAATTCAGCTTCCAAACAGCCTGCTCCTGTCCAGAAGGAACAGAATGAGGAAAAGGAAGAATCTGTATATGTTCCTTTGGAACTTCAAGAAGTCAATCCTCTTGCACTTATTGGTACAGATTTTAGCATTTACACTTTTATACCAGCTGCAAAACACAAAGATTTGACAGTTTCTCTTTTACTCGAAGAAATTGAAAATCTTGCTGAAGCAGATGCAAAACTCATTGCAAAGCGCATTGACAAGTTATATTTTGGGCTCGGGACTGTCAATGACCGTTCTCTTATGGAAGCGGCTGCTAGCGGAAATATTCCTACTATCGGAGTAAAGACAACATTCACTAAAAGAAATGGTTGGAAGCAGACTGACTACAAAGCAGTTTCAAATGAAACAGCTTTGAAACTACGTTATCCTAATGAGTTTACATATTATTCGCACGAAGAATGTAACTATGACTTGTGCTTTTTTTCTCAGCAGATTTTTGGAATTGCTCAGAATTTAATGCCTGTCAT
Organism: uncultured Treponema sp.; assembly: GCA_947167345.1. Lineage (GTDB taxonomy): Bacteria > Spirochaetota > Spirochaetia > Treponematales > Treponemataceae > Treponema_D. The sequence goes on along the minus strand of CAMVHR010000035.1, from coordinate 29,088 downwards.
GGAACAGTATGCAATTCGTCCAGAGCCTGAAGATACAATGTACAACAGATGGATTTCGCAGGAAAGCGATGACATTTTATTTTATATAACTCGTCCCGGGCAGTATTTACGTACGTTAATAGGCTCATCAATCACATCTGATACAGATTATATTTACGGAAGGCTTTCTCAGTTAAAAGGAGAAACCTATTCCATGACAATGAATATCCACGTTAAAAATGAAAATGCCATGCATTCACTAAAGACAATGCTGGGACTTTCATTCGGACTTATGGGGGCATCTTTAAGTCAACCCGAAAAAGATATATTAAGGCTTTCTGATGTTGAAATTTCTCAAGGTCAGATTGTTGCTTTATTTACGAGAGACCCTATTACAGGTAAGCACTATAGGGTACAGGATGATAAAATTATAGAGGAGTCAATGTAATTATGGAAAGCTTGCAGGAAAAAATTGTTTTAAAAGCAGAAGATTTGGATGGATATTTAACGAAAGAAGATCAGAAAGATTTGACTGGTCTTGAAAATATGTATAAGGAAACTTTGAAGCATTTTGATCCTGTCAATAAAGACAGCATTGTTAAAAGTTTTGATGAAATGGGACATAAAATGCAAGACATTTGTGCCAAGCATCCTAACATAAAAGTGTATTCGTTTGTCACCGAAGAAGGTGCCCATGCAGAGGCAAGCCGTGTAATTTCAAAATTGCGTGACAAAAAGACAGATCATGCGGAATTCATGTATTACAGTCAAAGAGCCTACGAAATGCTATTTCGCCTGGCGTATACAGATGAACACTCTGACAAAAAAAACCATATTATTGTAAAGACTCCAGTTACGAGTCCTGTACAGAATTATGCCGTACATAAAATTCCTGACATTGATGATAAAATAAGGAATTCTGTCATGTGCGTAATGCTTCGTGGAGCCCTGTTACCAAGTATGATTATGTCAAAAGAAATTGAAGAGTATTCTTCGGATGACTATGTTACACCATTTGCATTATTCAAGATTAATCGGGATGATTCCCGACAGGAAACGGACATGCAGTATATTCTGAATCTTAAAAAATCATATTTTAATTTTGAAGATTTGGATGGAAAGGATCTTATTTTTGCAGATCCAATGAATGCAACAGGAGGTTCCTTAGTAACTGTAGTAAAATATTTACAAGCTCAAGGTGTAAAACCAAAGAGCATAAAGTTTTTTAATGTAATTTCTGCATTAAAAGGAAGTCTCCGTGTAACCCGTGCACTTGAAAACTGTACATGTTATACATTGTGGATGGATCCTGTTCTTAATTCAAAGGCCTACATCATGCCTGGATTGGGAGATGCAGGAGACAGACTTAATGGTCAGGACAGCAGTGAGACACCGCGCAATATCATTCAGCTAATTGCAGACTATGGTTCTAACATTGCAGGACTTTACCGCTCCCAGTTACGAAAGATTGAGCAGACTGTTCTTGGAACTATGTAATGCAAAAACGAAAACTTCTTGCAGTTGCATTTTTTATTTCAATTAACACAATGTATTTCTATTCCTGCATAAGTTCAGGACATCTTGCACCTGCAGGAGAAGAAACTATCATTATGCAGAATGAAGCTATCGAAGCCTTTTCTGCAGCACAAAAGTATGAGGCAAGTAAAAAATATCAGGCTGCAATTTCATGCTATGAAAAAGCAATGGAATACGATAAGTTGTATGACTCTGCGCATTATAAAATCGGCAGATGTTACGCACTTATTGGAGAATGGAAAAAGGCAGAATATATCTTTTCTGAAATTCTTTTGAAAGATGCTGACAATGCATCCATCAAAGATTCTCTTGGATATGTATATGCAAACAGCGGAAGATCTGAAAAAGCAGAAGAAATTTATAAGTCTCTTACAGAAAAATATCCATTTAATGCGGATTTCTCTTATAAATATATAAAAATTCTAATACAGAACGACAAAATAGCAGAAGCATCACAGGCTTTTTATACATTCAAAGAGACTTTTCCCCGAAACAAAGAAGAAATCAAGAGTCTAGCTCTTCTTCTGCCTGAGCCGCAAGGAAATTCCGATATTTCTGAGGATTAACTTTGAATGCAACTATAGGAGATGTTTCATCCAAAAATGCATGACGCAAAGCTTCCTGAGATTCATTTGCAAGACGTTCCCCAGAAATCATTCTGAGCGATTTCGCTGAAATTCCAATGCCAATTCTGTTTGAAATTCCATATTGCTGGAGAATTTCAGTTATTCCCGTATATAAATCATCAGCAACCTTTAGTGATTGGTCAATATGTGTATTTGGGAGGATTGCAGTACAGCCGTCTGTTTCATACTCAAATATCAAATCCTGAAAGTTTACTATGCTCTTGATAAAGTCTGCAATTTCTTTTCCTTCATCAGTAAACCATGTTAAATCTTGAATTCTTATTGTAAAAAGAGACAGATCTTGTTCACTGGAAGCAGCTCTTTGCAATTCACTATCAAGACGGGTAACCATATATTCTTCCCACCCAAATCCTGTTTTTTCAGAAAAGAGTCCTTTCGGATGCATAGTGGACAAATGAGTTGCATCTTCCTTTGTTTCAGAAACAGGAACTTCTTCTATGTTTTCATCTTCAAACGCTTTAAATATATCATCTTCATCAGCATCTTCTGCTTCTGCAGCAAACTCAGCCTGCGTCTTGTCTATAGCTTCCTGTAAAGCTGAATATTCCGCAGGTGAAATCTGAATTTTTGAATAAGGAGATTCATCTTCCTCCGATTCTTCAAATTCAGAGTTCTCTGGGTCTACCCTATCTGTCTCAATTTCATCATCTTCTGTAGAAATTTCCTCAAAATCAGAATCTTCTTCTGTAAAAAAGTCTTCATTCTCTACAACTTCTTCTTCAACAACAGGACTCTGCTCCAGTTCAGAGATAACTTCCTCACCTGCAACATCTTCTTTTTCTTCTGAATCTTCTGTTTCAAATGACAAATCATCATCGTCAAGGGGTAAATCGTCATCATCAAGTGATATATCATCATCAAAAAGTTCGTCATCATCATCTATTGAAATTTCGTCTTCTCTGCCCTCCTGCACATCCGGTATTTTATCTTCAACCAATTCATCATTTTTTTGTTCTGGTTCCGGTTCAATTTCAGCAGAAGCTTCAATATCATTCCCCTCGTAGTCCTTCTTTTCATCAGTATCAGTAGAAGTCTGCTTGTCAGCACCATACAGGGAGTGATAAATTACACAGGCAAGACAACAAAGAGTTGTAGCAAGAATAACAATAAATGCTATTTTTAAATTTCTTTGAAACACAGCCGGCTTCAGTTTGTATATTGCAGCACTGACCGTAAGAGTTTCATTGTTCTTTGTATTGATATTGGTACTGGTCAGTTTAGTGTGATTTGATTTTGTAATAACACCATTTGCAATATCTGCAGGATAGGAAAATATAAGGCCATTATTATATTTTAGCTGAACTCCAGCAATATCAGAAAGATTTCCCAAGGATTCTAAAAATCTGTCGTAAAAGGCTTCACTTCCTACTTCATTTACATTTAAATTTTGACTTGTCTCTCTAATAAGAATTGCAAACCTGTCTTGAGCAGATTCTTCTCCACTTAAAATTTCCTGCTTTAGGGAAAAGAAAAATCCTGCTATTGTAAGTACATATATAATAATAAAAATACCGGCTGCAACTGATGTCTTTTTGTTCTTCATATTTACCTACTATACAACATTATATTCCGTTCATCAAGCATTTTACTTATTTCCCAATACACAGTAAAGACAATTCCTAAAGATAATTTAAAATTCCAAAGCATATTTTTTTGCTTGATTATGACACAATAAGCCATTATCATAAGATAAGGAGTGTTTTTAGCTTATGATACATTACATAAAAAAATTGCAGGCACAGGATGCCATGATTCATCAGTACACAACAGAAATAAGCGAACTGAATTTCATGGTATTCAGAATACTAACCTTCGTTTCACTTATAATCAACATCATAATGAGCGTAATATCGTTCATTCCAAATACAATTCTATATAAGACAAATTTTCGCATTTTTTTTGTTAGTAGCTTTTTTTTCATAGTGATTGCCTGTATAGCAATACACTATATGAAAAACTTCATAATAAAACATTCCATGATCTTTTTGTACATGCGTATATTATTAAGCCAGATTTTTTTCATCTTACTGGACAGAGTAATAGCAGCAAACAGGGGGCATGAAGTTCCATATACACTAATTACAGGATTACTCCTAATCCAGCCAATCATAACCATTGATAAAAACCTGCGCATAACGCTTTGGACAGCTACAGTATGCGCCATGTGTACAACGTTGTCTTTTTGCATTAAGCCATTGAGCGTTGCAATAAATGATCTGATTAACTGCTCCCTGTTTACTGTAATTGGCTCAGCAATAGGCATAGTAATGCGGACATACATAATCAATTATACCGCCATGACAATAAGACAAAAAGAAACAGATGTTCAAGTGGCAAAAAAGGCAAGTCTTGCAAAGTCAGAATTTCTTGCACTTGTAAGCCATGAACTGCGTTCTCCTCTAAATGCCGTAACAGGCTTTAATGAAATGATTTTAAGGGAACTGACTCAAAGCAGCCATGTACCAGATAAAGCAGAACTCCTTGACTATTCAGAGAAAATAAAAATTTCATGCAATACTCTTACGTTCATAATAAGCGACATACTTGATTTTTCAAAAATCAATTCTGGAGAATTTTCACTCATTTCTACAGAATACACTCTTGATACCATTCTAAATGACCTTCTGAACATGATCATTCCTTCAGCTCAGGAAAAAAATCTGGAATTCGGCATAAAATTAAAAGAAGACACCCCAAACAAGTTTGTCGGCGATGACATGAGACTAAAACAATGCCTGATGAACCTGCTCTTAAATGCCGTAAAATACACGAACGAAGGGAAAGTCTCACTTAGCATCGACTGGAAAAACTGTGAATCTGATGAAAATGAGGTACTCCTTACATTTTCCGTTTCTGATACTGGAACTGGAATAAAAGAAGAAGACATAAAAAAAATCACATCTCCTTTTGAGCGTTTGGATGAGATGAAAAAACGCGGCATTGATGGCACAGGCCTCGGACTTTCGATTGTCGTAGGCATTCTGAAAAAAATGAACAGCCAGCTAGATATAAAAAGTGAATACGGAATTGGCTCACGCTTTTCCTTTACAATAAAGCAGAAAACATTAGGTAACAATTCCATCGGAGAATATAACATACAATCTCGCCTTGCAGAATATGGTGCTCCATCCGCTTACAGAAGTTTTGTTGCCCCAGAGGCAAGGATTCTTGTTGTCGATGACCTTCAGATGAACCTACTATTGATATGCAGTCTGCTGAAATGCACCCAAATGCAGATCGATACGGCGACAAGCGGAAAAAAGGCTTTGGAACTTATAAACATGAATCACTATAATGTAGTGTTCATAGACCACCTTATGCCTGTCATGGACGGCATAGAAACACTACACGCAATAAGAATAATGAATATATCAAACTACTCAGACACAAAATACATTGCCCTTACAGCAAATGCGGCAAAGGATTCCAGACAGATCTACATTAACGAAGGATTTGATGATTACATTTCAAAACCCGTGGACTGTGAAGAACTTGAAAAGATGCTGATACGAAATCTTCCTCCAGAACTAGTTACGCTTACAGATTCAAACAAACAATATACAGAAGCAGGATTCCTTGAACTATACAAAAGTATAAAAGACACAGACTGTGATATGGCTTTAAAATACTGCAGAAATGAGCAAATTTTGCAGGATAACATAAGACTGTTCTGTGAGGATATAGATGAACGCATTCAGTCTCTAAAAAATAATCTTGCGAAAAGCGACATGAAGAATTATACTATAACAGTGCATGCCCTTAAAACAGCATTGCGACTGATAGGTTTGACCAAACTATCTGAAAGAGCAGCTTTTCTAGAACAGTGTGGAAATTCAAGTGATGAGAAATCTTTAAATGAGCATACAGAAGATTTCATATTTCAGATAAAACAAAAAGCGGAGCTTTTAAGCCATACGTGTTTCGTGCAAACATGTCAAAAGCAAGAATTGAGTCCTATTTCTGACAATGAATACAATGAGGCCTTAAATTCTCTTTCAGAATGTGCACAGTCAAGAGACTTTAGGACAGCAGGACGCATTCTAAAAATGATGGCAGAATACAAGTTGCCAGACAAAGATTCAGAAATGATACACAGTCTCAATCAGGCTGTAAGAAATAAAAACGCAGAGTTTTTCACACAAATTATAAAAGAAGGAATTGTACAGTGAAAAAAGAAATAGCTTTTATTTGTGATAATGCAAAAAACTTTCTAGTTCGAAGCATGATAGATGAACTTGAAGAAGCCGGATGGTTTGTAGACATATACTCAATATCAATGTACAGTTATGACTTTACAAAAACAGATTTCAGGCTATTTATTTTATACATAGATGAGTTCAATAAAGAAGTTGAACGAATGCTCAGTTCAATGCAGAAAACAGTAATGAGCGACAAGAACAACTTACGGCAACTGTACATAGTAGGAACGGAAGAGGACATAAAACAATCTTATAAGTTCATAGACCTTACTTTAGTGGCACATGCATTCAAACGCCCCGTAAATGTAGACAGCATAATTCGAGAACTTAACATAACTACAATAAATCCAGAAGAGATATATAATGCAAGCAGTGAAAATATTGAAACAAAGTCTCTTGATGAAAACAAAAAGACAATAATGATTGTAGATGATGATGACATATATCTGAGGACAATTGAAAACTGGTTTACAACCGAGTATAACGTATATACAACAGCATCAGCCACAAGTGCTCTTTCAATGATCAAGAAAATTCACTTTGACCTTATTCTTCTGGACTATGAAATGCCACTACTTTCCGGGCTGGACTTTCTTCGTCTAGTAAGAAGTGATGATGTATCAAAAGACATTCCTGTCATATTCCTTACGGCAAAAGATGATAAAGACACAGTCCTTGAAATCCTAAAAGACAAACCAACGGGCTATCTGCTTAAAACAACAGCACCTATTACCCTGAAATATAACATAAAGAAATTCTTTGAGGGTAAATCAATTTGGTGGAAAGCCGAGGAAGAAGAGTTTTAAAAATGAGTTTTAACAACATAAAAATTCCACCATACATAAAACCTGGCAATACTATCGGAATAGTTGCTCCTTCATTCGGAGCAACGACAGAGCCATATACTTCCAGATTCAACGAGGCAGTACGACTGTTTAAGGAAAGAGGTTACAAGCTTAAAATTGGAGCAACCTGCCACAAGTCAGACGGACTTGGAATCAGTACAAATCCAAAAGATGCCGCAAAGGAGCTTACGGACTTTTATCTGGACACTTCCATAGACGCAATAATTTCCTGTGGCGGTGGAGAATTAATGTGCGAGACCATGAGCTACGTAGACTTTGACGCAATCAAGCAGGCAAAGTCCAAATGGTTTATGGGATATTCCGACAACACAAACTTTATCCTGCCGTTAGTAACAAAGTGCAACACAGCCGCAATCTACGGACACTGCATTACAGGCTTTGGAAAACCTTGGGAACGTTGTGAAACTGATACAATAGCCCTGCTTGAAGGAAAGACTGATACTGTATGTGGATATGAAAGATTTCAGTCACCAGACAAGGGAACAGAAGCTAAGCAGGAAAATCCGCTTTCTGCATATATACTTGATCAGAAAAAAAAGCTTGTCTGCTCCCCTACTGACGCATCAAACAATATTCATGCAGAAGGCATCTTAATAGGCGGTTGTCTTGATGTACTTGCAAACCTGACAGGTACAAAGTTTGACGGAGTAAAGGATTTCAATAAAAATACAGACGGTACATTATGGGTGCTGGAAGCTTGCGATTTAACTCCAATGGACATAAGGCGGGCCGTCTGGCACTTAGATGAATGCGGATGGTTTGAAAAAGTAAAAGCCTTCATTATAGGACGTCCTCTTGCCGCCTGGCAGCAGGAGATGATGGGCGTAGACCAGTACAATGCCGTTACAGATATCCTTTCAAAATATAATGTCCCGATAATAATGGACGCCGACGTGGGACACATTGCACCATCAATGCCACTTATTATGGGATATCCTGCCCAGATAAAAGTAAAAGACGGAAACTTAGAAGTCAGATTCACAGATTAGAAAGAAGCAAGACCTACTTCTTTACTAGAAGTGAGTCTGTGTTCTAGCCTACCGCAAGTCTGTGTCCTAACAAAGAACAAACAGTGTATATTATATCCTTACAAGTTTAGAAATATAATGCCGAGTCTTTCCGAATAAGAGCGGATTAAGCCACATAATAAAAATTACGCTTTTTAGAGCAAAGATTGCGACTTTCTTTTTTCCGTTGAATTTTCTATGGTACAGACACGTAGAAAGCTGTGTATTTATTTTTGAGATACTTCTATAAAACTGCATGACAAAACGGCTCTTATCAGATTTTCCCTTAAGATGTTGAATTTCAGGACCATCTATAATAATCCGTTTTTTACCAGCAAGTTCCATATTTTTCTGAAGGTCAGAATCTTCCCAGTAAAGAAAATAACGCTCATCAAAACGTGCAAAACTGTCATTACGGACAAACAGATCCGCTCCTGTAACAAAGCCTACTTCACCAACATACTTAGGCTTTACATCGTCAGGAGCCTTTCCCAAATGAGTTCTATTCAAAAGCGGTATGGAATTCTTTATAGCACGAAGCAAATCCTTTGCGTTATGCCTTACATCATGCCAGACATTTTCCTGCAGTGCCCCATAAGAATGTATAATCTGCATTTCCCCATTAAGCAAGTTAGAACCAAGAGCACCTATGCAATCCTTATTCTCAGAATTTTCCCAGTAGTCGAAGAATATTTTTACGGCATTATTAAGCACAACAGTGTCGGAATTAAGATAGAAAACATATTTGCCTTTTGCCTTATCAAGGGCCCTGTTGTTTGCAGCTCCAAACCCTAAATTAGCCTGATTGTCAATTATTAAAACAGTAGGAAAATATTTCCGAACCATATCAAGAGAACCGTCAGTGGAACCATTGTCAGACACAAACACTTCAAATTCAATATCTTTTGTCTGCTCGAATAGAGACGAAAGGCAATTACGCAACAAATCTTTTGTATTAAAATTAACTATAATTATGGAAACATCAACCATGGAAACATTGTAGCAATAACAGTACTTTTATGCTATACTAACGTAATATGAAACTTTTATATGACTTAACGGCTACACAGCCTTCTCCAGAAAGCAAATTTCACGGCGGAGGAGCATACGGCGAAGTCGTGTTCTTTAAAATGTTGGAATATCTTGATGATTTTCAGATGTACTGCATATACGATGCAAAAAGCTATATAAATCCTGGAATACTTAAAGCCATAGAACAGCATAAAATACCATTATTCGACATAAATACAAAAAGCATTGACTCTGTAATAAAGGACAATGTAATAGACCGTGCATATTCTGCAATGCTGAACCTGAATCAGAACTGGCCTTTAGATAGTGTACAGGTATACACAACTGTACACGGCTTACGTACAATAGAAATGCCTTTTGAAAAAACAATACTTTGCTATGAGCATTCGTTAAAACAGAAAATCAAAGATATTCTGTTCATGACTATGGCAAAGGACTTATATCTTAAGAAAATGCATACAATAAACGGAAGGATTGTAAGGGACTCAAGAATAAAGACCATTACAATATCAAATCATTCTCTTTCATCAATACATTCGTTTTATCCTGAGACAAGAGAGTTTAACATTCCTGTATTTATGACACCGTTACCGCCTCCCCCATCCTTCTGTCATAACGAACAGTATGTAAATCAAACCGATAATCAAAATCAGGCATCCATAGAAACATTAAATCTTAAGGAAAGGGAATACTTTCTTCTGACAAGTGCGGCACGGTGGATAAAAAACACGTTAAGAGCAGTACAGGCCTTTGATTCATTATTCTCTGATGGTACAGCCCTTTCTTATAAAGTTGTTGTCACAGGAGTAACAGACAGCAGAATTTTTACCAAAAAACTTAAAAATCCCGATAATTTCATCTTCTTAGACTATGTAGACAGACAGCTTTTGCTAGAACTGACTAAAAAACAATATGCATTTATCTATCCATCTTTAAATGAAGGATTTGGTGCGCCACCGATAGAAGCCATGCAATACGGTATTCCTGTAGCAGCGTCAGGATCATCCGCCATTCCAGAAACATGCGGAGATGCAGCACTTTACTTTGATCCATATTCCGTCACGGAAATAAAAAACAGGCTCGTACAACTACTAAATCCAAAGATTTATGAAGAATACGCACATAAAGCAGAAATCAGGTACAAGTACATATCCGAAAGGCAGGAGAAAGACCTTGTCGGGCTTGTTGAATATATATTGAAATAATTGTATATTATGAAAACAATAAAGGACTATATATGAAACTCCTTGTAATAATACCAACCTATAATGAAATTGAAAACATAACAAAAATTATTCCAGCAGTATTTTCTGACAAACTCTAACAAAATGATTATCATAGAACAGAAAGGATTATTCACAAAAGAAATATTGCTTCGCCGTTTAAGTGAGCCAGGAGACAATTTGGAAAAAACTTAACTGCATCGACCGGGAGTTTTTCAGACCAAAAATAGAAAGCCCCCTGTTCATACGAAATGCAAAGATTGCCAAGCAAAAACGTAAAAAAATAAATGGAGAAAACACGCAGGAGGCAATATGAACGACGAACAGGCAGAATTCCAGATTATGGACAGGATGAGTTTCAGGAGTTTCCTTGGTCTGGGGCGTGACGATAAAACTCCTAATGCAAAGAGGATCAGGAAATTCCGTAATAACCTGTTCAAGAAAAGTCATAACATATACAAGGAACTTTTCAAACTCTTCAAAACAAGAAATGGAAAGAATAAACTATCCGTCCATGGTCGCAGGAAATCCATCTCCTGTGCTTACCCATTACCTTCTTACAGACTGGAACATGGAGTTTGAAGTTCTTTCTGAAGATGATTTAGGAGAACTTGACCTTCAGCCAGAGTTCAAAAAGCAAATAACAGAACTACCTCTAATACAGGACACCTTTTACCATACGATATATGGAAAAGGGAGCCAGTACTATGTATACCTGAAAGCTCCTAAAGTAAAAGAATGGAAATAAGGTTTCTTTACACTACATTTTGTAAAACTTCTTGTACCACCCTGCAAAATCGCTAAGACCTTTTTCTAGCGATGTAGCAGGTTTAAAGCCGAAGTCTCTTTCCAAATCTGAGACATCGGCATAAGTCTGGTACACATCGCCAGGCTGCATTGGCAGAAATTCTTTCTTACCAGGCTCCTTTATTATCCCCTCTTTTATGAGACACTGTTCAAGAATTTCTACAAAACGCAAAAGACTTTCAGGCTTATTGTTGCCTATATTATAAATTTTATAAAGGGCACCATCTTCAGTTTCTGAAGGTGACTTCTGCATTACATTAACAATACCAGTTACAATATCATCAATATAGGTAAAATCACGATACATATCGCCATTATTATAAATTTGGATTGGCTCACCTTTTACAAGCTTATCTGTAAATTTAAAATATGCCATATCAGGACGCCCCATAGGACCATACACTGTAAAAAAACGTAATCCCGTACATGGAATTTTATACAATTTAGAATAGGCATGGGCTATAAGCTCATTGCTTTTCTTTGTAGCAGCATATAAAGAAACAGGATTATCAACCTTATCATCTGTCGAATACGGAACCTTTTTATTTGAACCATATACACTGGATGAAGAAGCAAACACCAAATGCTCAACAGGATTATGGCGGCAAGCCTCAATTATGTTGTAAAAACCTATTATATTGCTCTTTATATATGCATCAGGATTTGTAATTGAATATCTTACGCCAGCCTGAGCTGCAAGATTTACAACTACAGAAGGAGAATAATTCTTAAAGATTTCCTGCACAGCAGCGGCATCAGAAATGTCAGACTTTACAAATACAAACCGTTCTCCGTAAGATGCAAGCATAGAAAGACGTTCTTGTTTTAGAGAAACATCATAATAATCAGTAATGCAGTCCAGCCCGATTACAGAAACATCGTTTATAGAGTCCAGAAGTTTTTTACAAAGATAACTTCCTATAAAGCCTGCAGCACCAGTTACAAGAATAGTTTTGCCGTTAAGATTTACCGTTTTCATAAGGAATCATTATAACAAAGTACTGGATAAATTAAAAGCCGCCCAAATTCAATTCAAAATTCAATATTAATGATATCAAAAATTATAACATTAAAAATTTTAATTGTATAAAACTCTTTATTTTTATATAATCTTGGAATATGAAAAGAAAGATTGTGGCACTATTTGTTGCCTTATCAATATTTTTTCCAGCATTCACTGAACCTGAGCTAAACACCAACAATAAGGAAGATTTTAAGATTTCTTACCTCACAGGAATTAGTTCTATAATAACTCCAAGCCTTTTTATAGGTTCATGGAACAGATGGGTTTCAAAATCAAGCTGGGCACAGGTAACATGGGATGATGCATCCCATTTTTACGAACACAGTTGGGTTTGGGATACAGACTGGTACTGGACAAACTTCGTTTTACATCCTTATCAGGGAAGCCTTTATTACATGGGTGCAAGAAACTCGAATTTTAACGCACTTGGCTCTACTGCAATAGCTTTCTTAGGTTCAGGAATATGGGAATACTTTTTTGAAACAAATGCTCCTTCAAAAAATGACATGATATATACAACCTTAGGTGGATTCGCCATAGGAGAAATGCTTTACAGACTTTCCATAGAAGGAAGTAATATCTGGAAACCTTTAGGTTATATACTAAACCCGATGAGGCTATATTCTGATTTTACAACAGGACATAAACCTGTTGGCACATTTGGAAATATACAAGAGCTTTCATTCAGAACTTATGTAAATGCAGCTTATGGATTTACAACACCGCAAAAAGACTATCACAAAATAGATGAAACATATCCTGGATTTTTTGGTATAGAACTCAACGTTGAATACGGTGATACATATACACATGATTCAAATACTCCTTACAGTCAATTTGAATTACAATTTGGAGGAGGCGTTGGAGCACCTTCAGGAGAAGGATTTAAAAAAGCAGAGGAAAAAATAGGATACAATATTCATCTTTTCAGTAACGGAATGCTTTGGGCTAGGGAACTCGATACAGGAGACAATACAGATACATCCATAGGATTCATACTGGATTATGATTTTATATGGCAAAATTTCTTTAACTTCACAGCTTTAGCTCCTGGATTTGCAGTAAAGCATCGTGTAAATTTTGAAAACAGCAGAATGGAATTTCAACTTCATACAGATGGAATTCTTTTGGGCACAACAGATTTCTTCTATTTTAGAAGAAATTACGTAAAACCAGACGTATTCTATTGCCCATACAACTACACAATTGGTGCAGAACTTGTAGGAAAATGGAAATGGCTTTTTGAAAAAGGTTCTATCATAGATTTTACCCTTCATTCGTATGCAATGTATGATTTTTACAATCAGCTGCAGCAAAAAGCCTCAATTGGATGGGAATTCATAAACTATGCAACTTTAACATACGAATTACCTGTATCGCGTAAAGTATACTTAGGCTTAGAAAATACACTATACATGAAAAAATCTCTATATAAAGATTACCCTAATGTATTCTCTTTCATGTATGGAGCAGGATTTTACACAAAGATTAGATTTACTAATTAGTTAAGGATTTTTTTCATGAAATATGTTTATGTATTAGTATCATCTCCATCTGATCTATATTACGAACAGGCTGTAATGTCAGCCTATTCACTACGCAAACACATGGCCGATGCAGATATAGAGGTTCTTGTTGATAATAAAACAAATGAATCTTTTACGGGAAAAAGAACTGCGCTAAAAAAATATGCAACTAATATAATTTCAATAGATTTTGATGATTCAATAAAAAATGTAGAACGTTCAAGACTGATAAAAACATCCATTCCTGAATACATCAAAGATGATTTTCTTTATATAGACTGTGATACAATAATAGCAGACAGCCTTTCAGAACTTAATGACATTCCTTTTGTAACAGCTGGAGTTTTAGACGGACACTGTATGCTTAACGAACATGTTCATAAAAATTATTTCATACAGCGTGACAAAAAACTTGGATTTCATGCAACAAAAGCTCAGGGGTATAATATAAACGGAGGCCTTGTTTTTGCACGTAATTCGCAGGAAACCATAGATTTATTCAAGAAATGGAATGAACTATGGAAATATTCTGCTTATAAAAAGCATGATTTGCATGATCAAAGTGCATTAAATGAGGCAAACTATCAGACAGGCATGAAAATGCAGCTATTATCAGGAGAATGGAACTGTCAGCCAGCACATGGAGGGCTTGCATATCTTAAAAATGCAAAAATCATACATTATTTTTCATCAGAATTCAGTGGAAAATCTTACATACCCTATTATAAATTGGCAGATAAACAATTACAGATGCGATTAAAAGATACAGATGACATTCCTGAAGACATAAAGGAAATGATAGACAACCCTAAATTACAGTTTAACCATGTACATCTTATAAATGATTCCAGAATTGTAAGCATTATGCAGTCTCCGCTTATTTTCACACTTGCAGATATAAAAAATCATGCACCATGGCTTTTCTCAATTATGGAGAATTCAGCGGGTCTTTGTCGCAAAATGGGAAAATTCGTGAAACAAATATTAAGAAAGTGATGTTTCACAGATATCCATACATTATAGACAAATCCATATTTTATTATTATACTTAGATTTCAAAAAGGAGCCAGAATGCTTTCATTTCTTTATACTATTATAATATATCCGCTCTACACAATCATAGAATGCATTTATACAATTTTCAAAAAAATAACAGGCAATAGCGGAATTTCAATAATAGGAGTCAGCATCGGTATAACATTATTGTGTCTGCCGCTTTATGCAGTTGCAGAAAAATGGCAGGAACTGCAACGACAAATTGAAAAAAAACTTGAACCTGGCATAAATCGAATAAAAAAAGCCTTTAAGGGTGATGAACAATACATGATTTTATCTGTATTTTATAAACAAAATCACTATCACCCTTTAATGGCATTAAGATCATCATTTGGTTTATTAATTCAAGTTCCATTCTTTATTGCCGCATATAACTTTTTATCTAACCTACAGGCATTAAAGGGATCAAGTTTTTATTTCATTAGAAACATGGGATATCCAGATGCTCTTTTTTCTATAAAGGGATTTTCCATAAATGTACTCCCTATAGCAATGACACTTATCAATATTATTGCTGGAGCCATATATACAAGAGGTTTTAAATTCAAGGACAAGGCTCAGATTTACGGGATGGCACTTGTATTCCTCGTGATCTTGTATAATTCACCAAGTGGGCTTGTACTTTATTGGACTATGAACAATGTTTTCAGCCTTATAAAGAACATTTTCTACAAGCTTAAAAATCCATTAAAAAGCTTTTATATTTTCTGTTGTATCATTACAACTTTCATTCTTATATATTTTCTATTTATATATGAAACAAAATTTGCAAATAGAATTATAGCAAGCTTATTCTGTATCATAATATATTCAATTCCTTTTATTGTAAAACTGATAAATCTTGCCTTGCAATTAAAATTAAAAACAGGCTTGGAAAATGCAAAAATACGGAACACTATTTTCTTCTTATCTTGCATAATCCTGTTTATACTTTCAGGAATTGCAATTCCATCAGCATTAATTTCATCTTCCCCTGTAGAATTTTCAAATATAGGAGCTCATGGTTCTCCTTTTTTTCTTATTAAAAATACTACAATACAAGCATTAGGATTCTTTCTTTTCTGGCCAATTTGTGTTTATCTTTTGTTTGGGAAAAAGATTCAAACATTTTTATGTACATTTATGGCAATAGTTTCTATAAGTGCAATTCTTAACAGTTTTGTCTTTATGTTGCCTTATGGAGATATTTCACAAACATTAGCATTCTTAAATCCTGCAAGTTTTAGAACAATTTCACTTATATCATTTTTTAATATAGCTGTTTTAATTTCTATCACTGTTATATGTGCTATTACATTATTTAAGTTTCAAGGAAAAATTTACAACTATTTATTATCAATTTTAGCATTAGCTTTATTATCTATATCAATATTTAACATATTCTCGATTAATGCAGACTATAAAGAATTTACAAAAAAAACATTAGGTACATCAGCAACTAAAGTTGAACCAATTTTTAATCTCTCGAAAGATAAAAAAAATGTGATCTTATTCATGCTTGACAGAGCACAGGGGCAATACATTCCAGAAATCTTAAAAGAAGCTCCAGAATTATCAAATATTTTTGAAGGATTCACTTATTACCCAAATGTAATTTCTTTTAATGGACATACACTTATGGGGTCTCCAGGTTTATATGGAGGATATGAATATACTCCAGCAGAAATGAATAAGCGTCCTAACGAAGAGCTTGTAAAAAAACATAACGAAGCTTTACTTTTATTACCTAGAATTTTTACAGAGCAAAGTAATTTTTCAGCAACAGTTGCAGATCCTTCCTGGTCTAACTATAACGTATTTACAGATTTAACAATATTCAAAGACTATGACAAAATAAATGCTTACCAAACCATGGAGCGTTATAATGAAGCCTGGTTTAAAAAGCATCCTGAAAGTCAAAAATATGATTCCACAGAAGAAATTCTTCATAGGAATCTTATTTTCTTTAGTTTTTTCAGAGAAGTTCCTATTTTCTTAAGAGAACTGTTATACAATCATAGTGTTTATTGGAGTTCAAATACAGAAGCAAAAGGTTTCCGTGTCATAATGGATAGCTATGCAGTCCTAGATTTACTAAATGACTTAACTGATTTCAATAATGAAAAATCAAGTTACATTGTTATAGCTAATGAATTAACACATGAAAATTATTTTTTTCAAGCTCCAGACTATAAACCTGTAGAAAATGTAACAAACAAAGGAACTTCCAAGTTTTCAAATGATTCAGCCTATCATACTGAAATGGCAACTATGAAACTGCTTGGAAAATGGATTAATTATCTTAAAGAAAATGGGGTATATGATAACACAAGAATTATCTTAACTTCAGATCATGGAAACTTAGGAACCGAAGATTGCTTTGATAATAACGCAGAATTAGACAATGCCGTAGCTGGAAATCAATACAAAGGAAGGGGACATTATCACTGTCTGCTTATGGTAAAAGATTTTAATAGTACAGGTAACGTTGAAACAGACAATACATTTATGACAAATGCAGATGTTCCATCCTTGCTGTTACAAGATATTGTTGAACAACCTAAAAATCCTTTCACAAATAAATCAATACCTCTAAATACAGAGGAGATAAAAAAGAATGGAGTGTTTATAACTACATGTGATGCTCACCAAGCTGGCTGGAATGGAAAATACACTTTTTCTATAAAGGAAAATGAATGGTGGCATGTAAAAGACAATATTTTTGAATCTAAAAACTGGACTCAAAAATCCCCATTCAACTCAAATAATTAATGCAGGAGAATACAATGAATACATTTTTATTTCTTTATATAGATCCGGGCACAGGAAGCATGTTGTTCTCAATCCTTATTGGAGCAACGGCAACTTTGTTTTTTCTTGCAAAGGCAGCAATCCTAAAACTAAAAGTCTTTTTTTCGGGAAAAAAGAATGGAGTCGTGACAGACACATCTTACCAAAAATATGTAATTTACAGTGAAGGCAAGCAGTACTGGAACGTATTCAAGCCTGTTGTCGAAGAATTTGAAAAAAGAGGTATTACCCTCACCTACTATACATCATCAAAAGATGATCCTGCACTTGATGCAGGTTATAGTCATATAAAGTGTGAATACATCGGAGAAGGAAATGCAGCATTCGCAAAACTGAATCTTCTTTCTGCAGGTTTCGTGCTTATGACGACTCCAGGACTACAAGTTTACCAGCTTAAGAGAAGCCGTAAAGTTTCACACTACTCTCATATAGTCCACATGCCTAACGATGCTACAACATACAGACTTTTCGGATTGGATTTCTTTGATTCAGTTCTTCTTACAGGAGATTATCAGGGAGAAGACATTAGGCTTTTAGAGCAGCAAAGGAATATAAAGCAAAAGGAACTTGTAACAGTGGGTTGTACATATCTTGATGTTCTTTCTGAACGTATAAAAACTATACCAGAAGAGGAAAATCATATTTTTACAGTACTCGTATCACCTTCATGGGGAGAAACTGCACTGCTAAAAAAATATGGAGAAAAACTTCTTGATCCTCTTGTAAAAACTGGTTGGAGAATAATCGTCCGTCCTCACCCACAGTCAAAAAAATCAGAAGCAGATATGCTAGATACACTTCAAAAACGTTATGCCGAAAACAAAAATCTTGAATGGGATTTTGAAAGAGAAAATATATATGCAATGAAAAAAGCAGACATAATGATTTCCGACTTTTCAGGAATCATATTTGACTATGCATTCCTATGTGATAAGCCAGTTATGTATGTAAACGCAAATCTAGACTTACTTCCTTATGATGCATGGGATTTAAAAAAGCCACTGTGGCAATTTGAAATACTTAAGAAAATGGGAATTGAGCTAAAAGAAGAGCAGTTTGCTTCTATAAAAGACGTAATACAGTCTGCCAGCGACAGTCCAGAACTTGCTCAGGGACGCAGAGATGCAAAAGCACAGGCATGGATGCATATAGGAGAAAGCGGAAAGCTCGTTGCAGATTACATGATCAATAAGGTGGAAAATTCATGAGTAAGACAGTATATTTAGGAATGACAGGAGATATAATTCATCCTGGAATAATCAACATAATCAACAAAGGTGCAAAAAACGGAGAGCTTATGGTAGGACTGTTGACAGACAGTGCAATAGTCACACATAAAAGACTTCCATACCTTACATACGAACAGAGAAAGGCTGTCATAGAAAATATAAAAGGTGTAAGTAAAGTTGTTCCTCAGGAAGAATGGAGCTACGTCCCAAACCTTAGAAAATACAAGCCAGATTTTATCATTCATGGTGATGACTGGAAAACAAATTATCTTAGCAAAATCCGCGATGAAGTTTTTGAGGTCATGAAGGAATGGAATGGAGAGGTAATCGAAATTCCTTACACACAGGGCATAAACTCATCTCTGCTTGCAGAAAACGCAAAATCCATAGGAACAACACCTGATGTGCGAAGAGCTACACTCAGGAGACTTATAGCTGCAAAACCTATAGTGCGAATCATGGAAGCTCATTCTGGACTAAGCGGTCTTATTGTAGAAAATGAATCAGTTATGAAAGACGATGGACTTCACACATTTGACGGAATGTGGTCATCATCACTTACAGATTCTACTGATAAAGGAAAGCCGGACATTGAAGCTGTAGACCTTACGACAAGAATGCAGTCATTAACAGATATCCTTGAATGTACAACAAAACCTATCATCTACGATGGAGATACAGGCGGCATTCCAGAACATTTCGTGTTTACAGTACGCACTTTGGAAAGAAATGGCGTAAGCGCAGTAATCATAGAAGACAAGAAGGGGCTTAAGAAAAACAGTCTTTTTGGCACAGAAGCAAAGCAGGAACTTGCCTCAGAAGAAGAATTTTGCCATAAAATTGCAGAAGGCAAGAAAGCACAGATAACAAAAGATTTCATGATTATTGCCCGCATTGAAGAAATAATTGCAGGACGCTCTGTAGATGAAGCTCTTACAAAAGCATTTGCTGCTGTAAAGGCTGGAGCTGACGGAATCATGATTCATTCAAAAGATAAATCAGGAAGCGATATAAAAGAATTCTGTGAGAGATTCAGAAAGGAATACAAAAGCGTACCTCTTGTTCTTGTTCCTACTACATATAATCAGTTTACAGAAAAAGAGCTTTGTGCTTGGGGAGCAAATATAATAATCTACGCAAACCACATGCTCAGAGCCGCATACCCTGCAATGGAAAAATGTGCGCAAGAAATTCTAAAGGCAGAACGTTCTCTAGAAGTAAACGATATATGCATGCCTATAAAACAAATTCTGGAACTTATTCCAGGAACAAAATAAGGACATAAAAATGATAAAGCCAGAAACATTTTATAACGAACTGATACAACACGGAACAGATTTTTTTACAGGCGTACCAGATTCACTCTTAAAGAATTTCTGTGCATACATCACAGACAATGCACCAGAAGAAAAACATATCATAGCTGCTAATGAAGGAAATGCGACAGGTCTTGCAGCAGGTTACCATTTTGCAACAGGCAAAGTACCACTCATTTACATGCAGAATTCAGGTCTTGGAAATGTAGTAAATCCAATTCTTTCACTTGTAGATCCTGATGTATATTCAATTCCATGCATACTCGTTATTGGCTGGAGAGGAGAACCAGGTGTTCATGACGAACCTCAGCATGTAAAACAAGGAAAGGTTACATGCGCACTTCTTGACGCGATGCAGATTCCTTATGTAATACTTACAAATGACGAGTCAGACTTGCATAATCAAATTGAAAAGTGTTTTGCCTATGTCCGTAAGAATAATGCACCTTATGCCTTTGTTGTAAAGAAAGGAACTTTTGATGATTACAAACTAAAGAACAACATAGCAGTTGATGCAGAAATGACAAGAGAAGATGCTCTTGAAAAGATAATGCTTTCAGCTTCGTCAAATACAGCATTTGTTTCTACTACAGGCATGGCTAGCCGAGAACTTTTTGAACTTCGTGTAAAACATGGGCAGGGACATGAAAAAGACTTTCTTACAGTAGGAAGCATGGGACATGCCTCTCAGATTGCACTTTCTATTGCATTGCAGAAAAAAGAGCGCAAAGTTTACTGTATTGACGGAGACGGAGCAGCCCTTATGCATTTAGGTGGAATGGCAATAATTGCTAGCCGCAATCCTAATAACTATGTGCATATAGTCCTTAACAATAATGCACATGACTCTGTTGGTGGACAGCCTACAGTGGGCGGAAAGATAAGCCTTACCGGCATAGCAGAATCTTGCGGATACAAAAAAGTATACAAAGCAGAAACAGCACAGGAACTTGAAGCAGTACTCAAAGCAGCAAGAGAAAATAAGGAACTTACT
The DNA here is from genome assembly GCA_947167345.1 of uncultured Treponema sp. Classification (GTDB taxonomy): domain Bacteria; phylum Spirochaetota; class Spirochaetia; order Treponematales; family Treponemataceae; genus Treponema_D. The sequence continues at coordinate 7,857 of CAMVHR010000035.1, read as the reverse complement.
TTCATAGAAGTAAAGGTAAAGAAAGGTGCTAGGAAAGATTTAGGACGTCCAACTACTACACCAATTGAAAACAAAAATGCATTCATGGAGTTTTTAAAATGATAAGACAGGCAGTAATCATGGCAGGCGGACTGGGTTCAAGATTCGGAAGCAGAACTCAGGAAATGCCAAAAGGCTTTATAGAAATTGATGGTGTTCCAATGGTAGAGCGATCAGTTCAAAAACTCATTGCCGCAGGAATTGAAAGAATAATAATAGGAACAGGTCACTGCAATGAGTGGTATGATGAACTTGCAAAGAAGTATCCATGCATTACAACAGTAAAGAATGAGGACTACGTAAATACAAGCAGCATGGGAACCCTTGCTGTATGTGCACCTTTAGTAACTGAAGACTGTTATATTCTTGAAAGTGATCTTCTATATGATGCTGCAGGTCTTTTCGTATTGGAAAATGATGCACGTAAGAATGTAATACTTGCAAGTGGAGCAACAAACAGCGAAGATGAAGTATATCTTGCTGCCGATAAAAATAACATTCTTACAAAGGTAAGCAAGAACAAAGCTGATATTCCAGAAGTTGCAGGAGAACTTGTAGGAATTACAAAAGTATCCTACCCTCTTCTGCAGGCAATGGTAAATCTTTATAAATCAAAATCAGAACTGAAAAAGATTGATTATGAGCATATACTTGAACAGCTTGCAGGAAAAGACTTTCCTATATATGTAAGAAAAATAGAATATTATGCATGGACAGAAATAGATGATGAGGCAATGCTTGCAAGAGCTGAAAAATCAATTTATCCACGCATAAAAGAAAATGAGGAACTCAGGAATGTAAAGAGAGAAGTTCTCTTAAATCCAGGACCTTCAACAACATCAGACAGTGTAAAATATGCACAGGTTGTAGCCGATATCTGCCCTCGTGAACTGGAATTTGGCAACCTCATGGAAAACATAGCGGAGGATCTGACTGCTTTTGTAGCATCTCCAAAAGACTATGTTACAGTAATGTTCGGGTGTTCTGGTACAGGCGCAGATGAAGCGATGGTTTCTTCTTGTGTGCCTCCAGACGGAAAACTTCTTGTAGTGGACAACGGCTCTTATGGTGCCCGTCTTGCACAGATTGCAAAAGTCTATAAAGAAGACATGACAGTATTTAAGAGTTCAACTTACGAGCCAATAGACATTGCCGCTCTTGAAGCAGAATTCAAAACAGGAAAATACACAACATTCGCAATAGTCTATCATGAAACAACAACAGGATTGCTTAATCCACTTGATGTAATATGTCCGCTTGCAAAAAAATATGGTCTTACAACTATTGTAGATGCTGTAAGTGCTTATGGTGGAATGCCAATGGACTTGGAAAAGCTTGGAATAGATTTTATGACATGTACATCAAACAAGCATATCGGAGGCATGGCAGGAATAGGTTTCGTTGTCTGTAAGAAAGAAGAACTCTTAAAACAGAAAGACTGGCCTATGAGAAACTACTACCTGAATCTTTATGATCAGTATAAGTATTTCTTAGAGACAAAGCAGACACGCTTTACACCTCCTGTTCAGACACTCTATGCACTTAAGCAGGCAATTATAGAGACAAAACAAGAAACTATTGAAAAGCGCTTTGAACGCTTTACAGAATGCTGGAATATTCTTGTAAAGTCATTAAAGGAAATAGGTCTCAAAATGCTTGTAAAAGAAGAATTTCAAAGCCACTTTATTACAGCAATATTAATTCCAGAGACTCCAAAATACAGTTTTGATGCACTACACGACTATGCAAGAAGTTTTGGCTTCACGATTTATCCTGGCAAGCTTGGAAATATCAACACATTCAGAATTGCCAATATGGGGGACATAAAACCAGCAGAAATGGAACGTTTTTGCAAAGTCTTGAGAGAATACATGCACAGCATTGGAGTATGCTAATGCATCGAAAAATAATGATAAATGGAGAGTCCTGGTGCCGTACAACAACAGGTATAGAAAGACTTGCCATTGAAGTTACACAAGCACTGGATTCTCTATTTGAGCCAAATCAAGCTGAGCTAATAATTCCAAAAAATGCTGTCAATGTACCTAGTTTAAAAAATATAAAAGTTGTCGTACTGAATACAGAGGCACATTTTTTTCCAAAGTGGACACAAATTTATTTTCAAGCCTATGTTTTAAAACATAATGGAATAAGTCTAGATTTTTCCAATACATGCCCTTTATTTACACCAGGAATAGAGTTCATTCATGATATTTATGCAAAACTTTACCCGGAAGCATTCATTTCAAAACGTGACAAGCTTATTCGTCTTTACCACCTCATAATGTACAGGACAATTGCAAAAAGAGCAAAAAAGATTCTTACAGTATCTGAATATACAAAAAAAACAATTGTTGATACTTATAAAATCAATCCTGACAAAATTAAAGTTGTTTACAGTGGTGTAAGCCATTACAATGAAATACAACCTGATAACTCAATTTTGAAAGATTTATCAATAACATCTGAAACACCTTTTTATTTTACACTTGGAAGTCTTTCCTTACGCAAAAATTTAAACTGGATAGCAAAACATGCAGAATTATATCCTAATGAACTTTTCATTATTTCAGGACAATCTTTAGTAAATTTCATGTTGCCACCAGAATTAGAAAAATTAAAGAAATTAAAAAACATCATACTTGCAGGCTATTTATCAGATTCACAAGTAAAAGCTTTATTATCAAGCTGTAAAGCATTTATTTTTCCATCATATTTTGAAGGTTTCGGATTACCACCTTTAGAAGCTCTTTCATGCGGGGCAAAAATAATTATTTCAAATACAACAAGTCTCCCTGAAATATATGGTAATTGCGCATATTATATAAATCCTGACAAACCTGATACAGATTTAGAAGATTTACTAAAGCAAGCTGTATCTAATCCTTCTGAAATTATAAAAAAATTTACATTAGAAAATACTGCAAAACGAATTTACTCTATTTTGGAGGAGCTATGATTATTACACAGACACCATTCAGAATGTCATTCTTTGGAGGCGGAACAGACTTCTCTGGCTTTTATAACGAGCACGGCGGAGCTGTAATTTCAACAACATTTGATAAATATTGCTATGTAACAGTACGTCACTTGCCAAGATTTTTTGAATATAAGACACATCTCACCTATTCAAAAACAGAACAGGTAAATTCTTATGAGGAAATCCAGCATCCGGCCATACGAAATGCAATGAAATGGCTAGATATGCATGAAATCAGACTTACTTACGAAAGTGATCTTCCTGCCCGTTCAGGACTTGGAACCAGTTCTTCATTTGCAGTAGGAATGTTGGAAGCTTTCTACGCATTAAAAGGCAAATACGCAGACAAGCGAAAACTGGCAGATGATGCAATTCATCTAGAAAGAACACTCTGTAATGAAGCAGGGGGCATTCAAGATCAGATTGCAGCAAGCTTTGGAGGATTTAACAGAATAAATTTTTCAAGAGACGGATACACCGTGTCACCTGTAATAATTTCCCCAGCACGAAAAGCAGCTTTGAATGATAATTTACTTTTATTCTTCACAGGTTTTTCCCGCTTTTCTTCTGACATTCAAAAAACAACAGAAAAATCAATGAAAGATAAAACTGCACAATTAATTGAAATGTATCACCTAGTAGATGATGCAGAAAAAATTCTGACAGATGAAACAGTATCCATTGATGAATTCGGCAAACTCCTTGATTATACATGGAAATTAAAGAGAGGAATTTCATCAGGCATAACGACCGATGCAATTGATGAGCAGTATGAAAAAGCTATGAATGCTGGAGCACTTGGTGGTAAACTGCTTGGTGCTGGAGGCGGAGGATTCCTTTTGTTTTATGTACCAAAGTATAAGCAGGAAGCAGTAAAAAATGCATTGCATGGGCAGCTGCATGTTCCTTTTAGATTTGAAAACGATGGAACCAAAATTATTTTCTATGCACCAGAAAGTTATATCGGCAATCTCTAAAAACTCGCTTGCAGAGACTTTTTAGATTGCCACCGAGTTTTTAGAATAGGAGAAAATATGGACTACTTCACTCACCTACTGGAAAGATATCCAAGACTTTCATCATGTGAAAAGGATATACGGAATGCATACAGCATATTAGAACAAAGTTTTGCTTCTGGCGGAAAACTTCTTATTGCAGGAAATGGAGGAAGTGCGGCGGACAGTGATCATATCTCAGGAGAGCTTTTAAAAAGCTTTGTTTTAAAACGTACTCCAGAGCAGGAATTTCTTAACAAGCTTACAGAAATAGACAGCGACACAGGTTCTTACTTAGCAGACAAACTGCAAGGAGCATTGCCTGCAATTCCGCTTACAACACATACAGCTCTAATGACGGCAAGCCTTAATGATGTTGATGGAAATGTGTTATTTGCACAGCAAGTAATGGGCTACGGAAAACCAGAAGATGTTTTTTTAGGAATTTCAACAAGCGGAAACTCTAAAGATGTCATTTATGCCATGGTTGTCGCTAAAGCAAAAGGTCTAAAAACAATAGCCCTGACAGGAAAAGATGGTGGAAAAATAAAAAATATCGCAGATGTAAGCATCATTGTTCCAGAAACAGAAACTTATAAAATTCAGGAATTACATTTACCAGTCTATCATGCACTGTGCCTTCAGATTGAACAGAGGTTCTTTAAATGAGCAAAACAGAAATGAAAGTCATAATCATGGCCGGAGGAAAAGGCACAAGAATTGCATCTATTGCAAGTGATATTCCTAAACCAATGATCCGTATTTGCGGAAAACCCATTCTTGAACATCAGATAGAATGCCTTAGACGTAACGGACTTACGGACATTACGCTATGTATTGGACACCTGGGACACTTTATAAGGGAATACTTTGAAGACGGAAGTAAATTTGGGGTAACAATATCATATTTTGAAGAAACAGAACCTCTTGGAACAGCAGGCTGTCTCTATAAAATGCAGAACCTTCCTGAAAATTTTCTGCTTCTGTGTGGAGACACGATCTTTGATATAGATTTCAAGAGATTTATTGCATTTCATACAGAACATGACGCAGACGCAAGCCTAATTTCACATCCAAATAGTCATCCTTATGACAGCTCACTTCTTGTAACAGAGACACTTCCCCCACAAACACTCGGAGGAATGCCCGTAGACACACACAGAGTAATACAGTGGCTTAATAAAGAAGATGACAGGCTCTGGTACAAAAACCGTGTCAATGCAGGAATAGAAATAATATCATCCCGTTTGCTCGAAAAAGCAAAGACTCACATAACAAAAGACAAGGTAGACTTGGATAGAGATATTTTAAAGCCTCATGTCGCAGATGGAAAGATATTTGCTTATGATACTCCAGAATACATTAAGGACATAGGAACTCCTGACAGGTATTTTGCAGTAGAAGAAGATATTCAGAAAGGACTTGTTCTACAGAGGAATTTGGGCAACATACAGAAAGCCATATTTCTTGACAGAGACGGTACTATAAACAAAGACGTAGGATTTCTTACAGATATTAATAATCTTGAGCTTATTGACGGAGCTGCAGAAGCCATAAAAAAAATAAACAATTCAGGATATCTTGCCATTATCGTTACAAATCAGCCAGTTATAGCAAGAGGAGACATTACATTTGAACAATTGCAGGCAATAAACAACAAACTAGAGACACTACTTGGAAAAGAAGGAGCTTACACAGATGCACTGTATTTCTGTCCACACCATACAGATAAAGGCTTTGAAGGAGAACGTCCAGAATACAAAATAGACTGCAAGTGCAGAAAACCAAAGCCTGGAATGATTGAAGCTGCATGCAAAGACTTTAATATAGATGTTTCACAGTCATTTATGGTCGGTGACAGTCAGAGGGACGTTGAATGTGGCAATAATGCAGGGTGTAAAAAATCGATACAGGTATCACAATCATATACACTTTTGGATTTTGTACGAGAATATCTTTAATTTCCAACAGAATCCACTCCGGCACTTACAACAGAAGCACACGGATATGTAGCCGTTATATCTGAAAATGAAAATTTTCCAGAAAGCTTTGTAGAGGTTACCTTTATAGAATGACAGCTACTGCATTAAAACCTTTTATAAACTTTAGAATTTCTCGATCTATAAACTGCCATTTGTACCACTATGCAGGAAATAATCCAATATGTTATATAGATCCTGATGGAAAAGTGAAACGGAAGAAACTTCTCTTGGTAGAAGAATTCATGCTGAAATTTTAAATAGATACAAATTACAACACCCTAATGAGGATGTTGTAGGAAATTATAAGTCAATGTCTTCAGTTTTGTTCCTTTTAAATGAAATCGATAAAGGTTTAGGAAAAACTGATATAGGGTTAAAACCAGATATTTGGAATGTCACAACAGGTGATATTTATGAAATAAAACCTTTTGCGGAAGGAGAAGATATTGCAGAGGGACAAGCAGGTTTGTATATGCTATTATTAATGAAGTATGGTCATTATAATGTTCGATTGGGAGATCAAAATGATTTAGGAGTAAAAGGAGTTTTTTCAATAGATGACAAGTTAGTTTTCTATGAAAGTCCTAAAAATGGAGTTATTTTATATAATTACATAACATTAAAAGATTTTAAAAGAATTGAATATACTAAGAATCTTATATTGGCGATAAGTCTTACAACTCTGTTATATTTTGGCTATGGTAACATACCTAGGATTCCTTTTCCTGCACTAAGCCCAGGTTTTTGATAAATAGGAGAACTGACATGCTAATTCCAAAATGTCTGAAAGGATCTTATAATGATGTAAAGAAGAATTTGAGATTCTTACGAAATGCTAGTATTGAGAGAACTGAAATATTTCTTTCTGAAATATCATTACCTCAAAATATGTCAGAGATAAAAGAAGATGATATTGTCGTTCTTCAAGATGGTATTGCGGAACGAAAAATTTTGAATGCCTATTTTCCATATATACTTACAGATATGATATTGAGTGAGATAGGATTTAACGATGAAAAGCGCAGTTGGATAAAAAAGATAATACTGACACAGCCATATTTATTACTTGCAGGAATGTCTGATTCTGATTTTGCAATAATATCCTGTTGTAGTGATAAGCAATTATGCAGAAACCTTGTAATTGAGATAGTCAAAAAATGGAACATATTTCTTGAATCTGGTTCAGTATATGTAAATCTGAATTTGCATAATGGAAACTTAGTTTATGAAGGAAAACGTCCTGAAACTACATTTTTTTGGAAAAATAATCATATACTATTTAAACTTGCAACTCGTTCTGGAGTTAAATTATATGGTATTGATGAACTTGAAAAGCTTCCTGATATTATGCATTCACAATTTAAATTTCAACTTTAAGACTTGTATATATGTCAGCAAAGATGTTCTTTATCCTTGATAAACATAAAAAGCAGGACTGCGTTATTTTCGATTTGGAGTATTTAATATTTTTCCTATTGATTCTTGCAGAAAAAGATATTGTAAGAAAAATTGGAGTATGTATAGATTAAAACAAAATTCAGCTAACCACGGAACTTATTCAGCATTCATAAAAACTGAAAACTCCCATTTTATAAGTCAAACTCTTCCTTGTCTCCTAGTCCGATAAATGAATATTTGCAGAATTCGTGATAGAAAATGCAGGAAAATTAGTGTATATTTTATTAAAAGCAATGGATTTATAGAAAAATGCATAATTATTATAAAAAAAATAACGTTATACCCTCAAATAACTGGAATTCTGCGTCAAAAAGTCTTACAAGCTGCCATTTGTACCACTATGCAGGAAATAATCCGATTCGATATTCAGATCCTACAGGTTTATTTGATTGGGATACTAATA
>CAMVHR010000034.1 GCA_947167345.1 uncultured Treponema sp. | reverse complement strand
GTGTGGGTCTGTAATATATACCAGCATGACAGAATCTACATCCGTTAGGGCATCCTCTCATTATTTCAACAACACCATGATCTTGTACAGGCTTTATAGTCGGTTGAGGATACCATGTAGGAACTGAAGGAATAAGTCCAAAATTATTTTGAACTGCACGATATACAACATGAGTTGATTCTGATGTCCACATAAATGATTGCTGTGCGATGTAATTTAACAGTTCTTTTCTTGAAAAACCAGATTTCTTCTTTGCAGCAAGGGATTCTACTAAATAAAATAAATTGTTTTCAGCTTCTCCAATCATTATTGCATCAAAAAAAGAACTTAAAGGAGCTGGATTTGTGATTCCACAACCACCTGCAATTACAATAGGATCTGTCTCGGAACGCTCTTTTGCAATAAGAGGAATTTTTCCATCATCAAGAATTGCAAGAATTTCTGTTGCACATAATTCATATCCTATAGAAAAAGCAATCAAATCAGTCTTATAAAGAGGCATTCCTGTTTCAAGAGTATATAATGGGATATTTTCAGTCTTCAATAAATTTTCAAAATCAATATCGGGAGCAAAAACTCTTTCACACCTTATGCCTTCATAAGCATTGAGTCCATTATATATTATTTTAATAGCTTGATTCGACATTCCTATTTCGTATAAATCTGGAAAAGAAATAGCTACATTATATAACGTATCACTAGCAGAATGTTTTTTTATTATGGCTCCATATTCTCCACCTATATATCTAGAGGGAGACTGCACTTTATTTAATTTATAAGAGAAATCCTCAATGGGATGTACAAGCCCTGTCATATTACATCATTATCAAAATTAAGTTTTCTTGCATGAATGCTCATTAGCAAGCCTGCAGCCATCATATTAGTAAGAAGTGCAGAACCTCCATAAGATAGAAATGGTAAAGGAATGCCTGTTATAGGCATCATTCCCATAACCATGCCAACATTTACAGCAAAATGAAAGAAATACATCCCCAAAATACCTGATGCAATAAAAATTCCGAAAAGATTACTTGAAACTTTTACAATATATATAATTCGCAAAAATATAGAAAGAAACAATGCAAAAAAGATCATACATCCCACAAAGCCTATTTCCTCTGCAGAAATACTAAATATAAAATCTGTACTCTGTTCTGGTAAAAAACGATAATGGCTCTGGGTTCCTCTCATAAAACCTTTTCCCCAAAAATTTCCAGAACCAATTGCAATTTTAGACTGTATAATATGCCATCCAGAACCACGAGGATCACTGGAGGGATCTAGAAATACTATTAAGCGTTGAATTTGATACGGTTTTAATACTTTTCCTGCTGCGACAGATAAGATTAATGATACTGCTATGATGCTGGACGCAAATGTTATCCAATAAAAATAGCGGCTTTTAAAAAGAATATACCCTGCAAGGCTAATAAGGCTTATGACTATTATTGATGATAAAACAATTAACCGTAACTTTGTATTTGTTAAAATATTCACAAGAGGAATAGCTTTTCTTACTATTTCCAGTTGCCAAATAGGAAGAACTGTACATATAATAGTTCCCATACCAATGCCAATTACCAATGCGAGATACCGTATTGGCATACCTGCTATAAAGCACATACAAATAAAAACAGGTATGTAGACTGTAGCAGTGCCCAAATCTGGCTGTAATAATATCAAACCTACCGGAAGTATCATTATTAACATAGCCTTTATAAATCTTTTTAAGGGTTGTAAATTTTTTGTCTGCTCAAGGAAATTTGCAAGGTAAAGTATATATATAATCTTGCCTGGTTCAGACGGTTGAATTCCTAAACTTCCAATTCCGATCCAACTTTTTGCACCGTTTACATATCTTCCAAAAATTCGTGTGTAAATAAAAATACCAAGTATGCTCCAATAAAGATACTTTGAGTATTTCTTTATTTTTCGATAGTCAAAGACTGCAATACACAGCATAAGTACAGCACCGATGCAAAACCATATTATCTGCTTATAATATTCATTTGAGACCAAAATTCCATCAGAATTAATTCCTGAAGAATAAATAAATAGAATTCCAAAAGATGAAAGAGTAATTACACAGAGAAGTATAACATAATCAATTTTATTTAATATGTGAAATTTCATTATTCCATTCTTCCATACATTTTCAAAAGATATTTAAAACCAAGAGCTTCAATAGATTCTTCATATGTTTGGTTTGCAAAAATTCCTTGAAAAATGATATTTGTAGCATAAGGAGCCCACCATTCCCAAGTATTTACAGCTTCTACAATTGTTGCAATAACTATTTGCTGTTCAGGTGGTGCATCATAAGGACCATATGCAACCATCCATGAATGCCAGTGATCTTTTCCGTATCCATTAACTTCAGCTGTTCCTGTTTTTCCAGCAAGTTGTACAACTTTATTGTGCATAGGATATGCAGGCGTTCCATCTGTAATTGTATAACGCAATCCTTCTTGAACTTCTTTCCATACCTCTGGAGTTACAGTAGAAGAATGAAGTACTTCTGGTTTATTTTCCATAATTATTTCATTAGTAACACTATCACGAACTTCTTTTAAAAGATGAGGCTTATAAATCTTACCTTTGTTACAGACCATTGCCATCATATCCGCAACATGCATAGGCGTTACTTCTGTAAACCCCTGACCAATAGACATATTTAAGGTATCTCCACCTGCCCATTTTTCATGAAAACGTCTTTCCTTCCACTGTGCAGTTGGAACAAAACCTTTTGACTGTGCGGGAAGATCAAATTCAAGACTTTCTCCATAACCAAATTCTTTAGCAAAACTTGAAATTCTATCCACACCAAGATAGTCTCGTCCTATAATCCAAAAGTATACATCACAAGACTGTGCAAGTGCATTTTTCAGATCAAGCCAACCATGACCAGGTTTTTTTATATGACAATGGAAAACTCTTCCTCCGTATTCAAGTTCTCCTTCACACTCTATTTTTTTTGAAGATGGATAGACTTTTTCGTTAAGCATAGCTGTTGCCATTATTGTTTTAAAAGTTGATGCAGGAGGATATGCTGCATTAACAGCTCTGTTTAATAGAGGTTTATTTGGATCGTTTGCAAGTTTATCATATTCTGTGGCATAATTATCCAAGGAAAACATATTAGCATCAAAATAAGGATAAGAAACCAATGCAAGGACTTCTCCTGTAGCTGGTTGCAATACTACTACAGCACCAACTCTGTTACCTAAAGCTTTTTCTGCAAGTGCCTGTATTGAATTATCAATTGTTAAAATAATATTATTTCCACTTTTTGGAGGTACAATCTTAGGAATTTCACTCAAAATGCGTCCTCTGGCATCAATTGTTCTGCTTTCTGTTCCTGGAGTACCTTGCAAAAGACTGTCATACTGTCGTTCTATTCCTGTTTTTCCAATAATCGAATTGCTTGTATAGCCATGATTATATAGTAATTTTAATTCTTCATTTGTAATGTTTCCAACATAGCCCAAAATATGACTCATTGAACCTGTTACTGAATAATTTCGGACAGGTTTACTGCCCCATGATATACCAGGTAAATCTGTAATATTTTCTGCAATATTGCAGATTGTCTCAAAAGCAACATTTCCTTTTATCTCTACTATTGAATAAGTTCTCCGTAAATTGGAAGGAATCTTCATGTCAATGGAATTTTTTGTTACTCCAAGAAAATTTGCAAGCTTCAAAATAACTGTATCATACATTCCTTCTGGTATTTCGCCAGGAGTGACACTAACTGAAAAAGATTCGGAATTAACAACAAGAGGCTTATCTGCATGCCTGTCAAAAATTTCTCCTCGTTGAGCAGGGATTTTTGTAACAGTACTTGAAATTTTTGCTGATTGATTTCGATATTCACCTCCATGAATGATTTGAAGAGAATATAATTTTATAATATAGATAGCAATAACTACAATAAAAAAAAATGAAAGAACTGTTAATTTAAAATTTTTCTTTGCTACAAAATCGTCCTGTGAAAATTTTTCTACATAATTCGGAAAATTTCTTAGAAACATATTAGATAATGTTCTCCGGGGTCAATATAAGATATTTCCTGAATAAAGATAGGAACTTAAAAACAAAGGGGGTAAGAATGATGTTCCCCACAAACTGGCATAAAAATGAATATGAATAAATTGTATTTGATAAATGTAAATCAGGAAACAATATTGTAACAATAAAGAGAAATAATGTTTTCACACCTGTAGCACATGCCCCCAAAAGAAGCGGTATAAAAAAACCTTCCGTATTTAGCGTCTTAGCAAATAATCCACATAAATATCCAAAGAGAACTCTGTAAACACAGTTTAAGCCCATTGGCCCTGCAGAAAGAAAATCAAGAAACATACCTGATAAAAATCCTGAAGTTTCTCCTACAAGCTTTCCATTTTGAATCGAAATATATAAAAGACATATCAATGACAAATCTGGAATAGCAGGCAAAAAAGCTATATTTGAAAAAATAGAAGCTTCAATTATGACAGCAATTATTAAAATAATGGTACTCGTAAAAAGTGACTGAATAATTTTTACAGTTTTCATTAAATTTCCCCATTGACACTTGCCATATCTATAATTAATACAACTTCCAATCTGGAAAAATCGATAATAGGCTCCAGTTCTATTTCAAGTGATGAATCATAATCTACAGGTGTAATTTTTGTAACAGTACCAATAGGAATATCACGTATATAATTATCATTTTCTCCGCTGGTAACAACAACATCTCCATAGTGAAGATTACCAAAATTTCTTTTTTTTATATATTTTAATGAAAGAGGAACAGAATCGGATCCATTACCATTAGTAATCCCCAAATCACGCAAATTTTGTAAGCGAGAAGAAATGTTGCACTTAATATCGTATAGGGGCATAATAATGCTTGTATAACGTCCAACTGTTATGACTTTTCCTACAACACCGATATTTCCAGTCTGAATAGCAATAACTGGCATTCCTTTTTTTATTCCATGGACAATTCCTTTATTAACTGTTAGTCCGGAGAACATGGAATCTATATTTCTGCCAATTATTTGTGCTGCTATATTTTTGTATTGAACAGAGTTTGAAAAATCAAGTTGCTCTTTCAGTCGTTCATTTTCTTTTCTGATTTCAGCATTAGATCTCTGCAGATATTCATAATCTTTTAACTTTTCAGACAATGCATTGTATTCTTCCTGTAAGGTTCTCATATCTTTCAATGCTGTAAAAGTTCCTGTTACAAAATTAGAAACTGTATATACCTGCTTTTGGATAGTGGAAAAAACTGAAAAACCAATTGTTTTAAAACTAACAATAAAACGACCTGATGAAAAAACAAGCAGACTACTGCTGATAAACAATAGAATTATTAGTGTAATCTCAGAAAACCAAAAAGAGAAAAAATGCTTTTTCATGTTTTAACTATTCAAATTATTATAAATCGAACGGTTTGACGACATTTTTTTAAACATTTCAAACGCCTGTCCAGCACCTTTAGCGACGCACTCCAATGGTTTCTCAACTAAGATGACAGGAACTCCAGTTTCTTTAGAAATAAGTTTTTGCAAACCTTTCAGACTGGAACCACCACCTGTCATGACAATACCTCGTTCAACAATATCTGCTGCCAGTTCAGGAGGAGTTCTTCCTAAGGTCTTTTTTATTTCTTCAACAATTTTTGAGAGAGGTTCTTTCAAAGCCTCCCTTACTTCTACTGAATCAACTTCAAGTCTGCGAGGAAGACCTGTTACAGCATCTGTACCTTTAATTTCCATCTTTTCAGTCTTTTCATCTGCAACTGCATTTCCTATTTCAATCTTCAATCTTTCTGCTGTATGTTGACCTATTATAAGATTATGAACAGAACGTATATGCTTGATTATTGCTTCGTCAAAAGCATTACCACCTACGCGTATACAGTTAGTTACAACCATGCCTCCAAGAGAAATAACCGATACTTCTGTTGTCCCACCACCAATATCGCAAACCATATGCCCGGCAGCTTCATTTATAGGAATTTGAGCTCCGATTGCGGCAGCAAGGCTTTCTTCAATAACTTCAACTTCCTTTGCACCAGCTTTCAAAGCTGCTGCCATAACGGCATCCCTTTCAACTTGTGTGATACAAGAAGGAATTCCTATTTTCATCCTCATAGATTTAAACAGACTTCGTTTATTTTGTAACGCTTTTGCGATAAAATATTTTATCATTTTTTCTGTTGAATCGCTATCAGATATAACTCCATCTGCGAGAGGTCTGATTGCAACAATTCCTGTAGGAGTCTTCCAAAGCATATTTTTTGCCTCAGAACCAACAGCTACGACCCTACCGGTTCCCTTTTCTACAGCAACTACTGAAGGTTCATCAATTACAATTCCATGACCACGTACATAGATAAGAGTATTACAAGTCCCCAAATCTATACCTATATCAGTAGTAAAATTATCAAAAATTCCCATCTTTATCAAAATCCCCCTATTTTAATTCTGACAGTTTTTTTAATGCTCCAGGATGATTCACTTGAAGTTTTAGGCATTTCCTCCATTCGGAACGAGCTTTTGCTAAATCTCCTTGCTTCTCATATAATATACCAAGACCATAGTGTGCGTCAGCAAAATTTTCATTTTTTTCTAGAATCAAATCAAGTTCTCTTCTAGCTGCAGAATAATTTTCTTCTTCCATATAAATACGAGCCATAAGGCTGTGACTGTCTGAAAGAATATCATCATCCTTTGATAGAGCTACAGTTCTTACAATATACTGTTTTGCAATATCTTTCTGACCGCTATTATAATACTGAATAGCAATATTATACAATAAGGTGTCACTTTCATGAGTTATGAGAGCTTCTCCAAAATTTTCAATACTTTTTTTTGAATTTCCTAAATCTGCGTATTCAAGACCCAATAATTCAGAAATATCGTTTGATTTATACCCATCAGAGAAAGCCTTCTCGAGATATTTTACAGATAAATCCGCATAATAATGAGATGATGAGAGCTTGTTCTTATAAAAATATGCCAATCCTAATACATAGTGAATTTGAGAAAGTGTTCTTTTTTTTGCAGATTGTTTTGCAACTCTCAAATCATTAATTGATCTGTCAATATAAAATTGTGTAAGCTGATTATTATCAGGCTCTGAAACCGCCAGTTTAAAAGCACTGTAGCCACGAAATGTTAATGCTGTATTATTAAGTGGTTTTTTATCCAAAATATTAGATGAAATTTCATAAACTTTCTCGATTTCATTGTCATTCCATGCCTCATACATTTTGGAAATAGAATTTTCAGAAAAAAATATTTTTTTTATAGCAATATATGAAAATATCGTAATGAATCCGCAAATGCTGACAGTAACGAAAAGAATAATGCAGATCTTTACTAAATCTATTTCGTTCCGCCATATATTGCCAGATCGGGAATTTTTTCGTATCATTATGTTTTAACTCCCTAAATAAAAAGAGGATATAAAATAAGCCGGGTTCTGGATTAATAGTCATCTATCCACAATATCAATTACCTGATATTTCCAGCAACCTACCCGCAGTATAAGTCCGGATAACAAACTGCTGCATGGTTTTGCTCCTGATGAGGTTTACTTATGCCATTTCTGTTACCAGAAATGCGGTAGGCTCTTACCCTGCCTTTTCACCCTTACCTGTTTATCGCAGGCGGTTATTTTCTGAAGTACTATCTGTAGTGTAATATGATAACTCACATATTACACTCCCGGTTATTATCCGGCATCATATCCGACGGAGCCCGGACTTTTCCTCACAACTTTCTGCTATCATTAGCAGAAAGTTGAGCGACTACTTTATACCCTCTGGTTTATCTGATCAATCATCTGCATCCATTGTCTTGAGATTTTCTGATTCTCCATCATCATATTCAGAATCAGAAGAAAGATCCATTTCTTCATCAGTCTCAAGCAAATCGTCATCATCTGCAAGGCTTCCAGCATCTTCAATCGAGAAGAAGTTGGATTCACTATCTCCAGATTCTTCATAATACAGAATTCGACTACAGTATGGACAGAACAAGATTTTTTTACCACCACGAATTTCATTTGCAAACTGTGCAGGAAGAATCATGTGACATCCATCACATACATTTCCACGTACAGCAACAATGCCTTTTCTATTTCTTTGAATGATTCGTTGAAATTTAAAAATGATCTCAGAATCAATACCCTCTGACATCATTTTTTCCTGTTCATTCAAATCAACCAAATCAGCATTATGCTTTGCCAATGCTTCCTCAATACTACCTTTCACTTCCTCTGCATCTTTTTCAAGGTCTGCAATAAGTTCTTCTTCACTTTTCAAATCATCATTTATTTCAGCAAGCTTTTTTTCTTCTTTCTGAAGTTCTTTTCTTATACTGTCTTCTTTTGCCTGCGCTTCAGATATCTGTTTATCGAGTATTTCATATTCACGATGTGTCTTTATAGAATCCATACTCTTTTCACCAGCTTCTCTTGAACGCTCTGCTTCATCCAGCTGCATTTTCAAGTTCGCAACTTTTGCCTTTTCTTCTTCGTATTCACTGTTTTTATCTATAAATTCTTTTTTTGAACGTTCCAAAACCTCAGTCTTGTCATTAAGGCTCTTAGGAAGCTCTTCTACTTCTGCTTCTATTTCATATTTTTTAGCAAGCACATCCTGAAGATTTTTCAGCTTGTCTAAAACTTCTGTCATTTGCATTTCTGCCATTTGAAGTATCCCCTGTTTTTATGTAAAATGCTCTATTATAAAAATATATAGTATTTACAAAATTGTGTCTATATAATATAACAAATCAAGTATCAATATAATCCCTTAACCCAGAAGCACGTCGTGGATGGCGGAGTCTTCGAAGAGCTTTGGCTTCAATTTGACGGATTCGTTCTCTCGTAACATTAAAGTACAATCCAACCTCCTCCAATGTAAGAGAATAGCCATCTTCAAGACCAAATCTCATTTTTAATACTTCCTGTTCTCTTGAAGGCAGTGTGTTTAGTACTGAACGCAACTGTTCTTGCAACAGAGTATATGCAGTCTGTGATGCAGGGTTTTCAACTTCCTTATCCTCAATAAAATCACCTAAAGAACTGTCCTCTTCTTCTCCTATTGGAGTTTCCAAAGAAATAGGCTCTCTTGCGACATTCTTTACCTGTTTTACCCTACTGACCGGCCATGACAACTGAACAGCGATTTCTTCATCTGTTGGTTCTCTGCCGAGTTTCTGAACCAGCTGTCTGCTTTCTCGAACAACCTTATTAATCTGTTCAATCATATGCACAGGAACACGAATTGTTCGCGCTTGATCTGAAATAGAACGTGTAATTGCTTGTCGGATCCACCATGTTGCATAAGTTGAAAATTTATATCCTTTGCGGTACTCAAATTTTTCAACAGCTTTTATTAAGCCAATATTACCTTCCTGTATTAAATCAAAAAGCTGCAGCCCTCTATTTGTATATTTTTTTGCAATAGAAACCACCAAACGCAAGTTTGCATTTATCAATCTGTTCTTGGCTTGCTCCATCATAAATCGTCCGCGTTGAATTTCCTTTGCCATCTCAAGAATTTCATCAACATTGTTCTCAAAATCATATTCAATTCTTCGCAATTTACGATCTATTTTCTGAATCTGGGTATAAATATCCCTTATTTCATCTGCATTCATACCGAGATTCTGTTCGAGTTTCTCACTTTCAGAATGTGTTGCCAATCGTCGTCCAATTGATCGTAGGCCAGATGCGTCTGAAATGCGCAACTCTTTCATTTTTTTCTCCTGCTTATGATGATAATCATCAATTTTTGCAGTAGCATCAAGAAATTTTGCACTAAAGCGCTCTATTTCTTCAGTCTGAATATCAAGTTTCTGCAATTCTGGAGCAATGAGATTATGCAGATTTGTAAGATTTTCATCTTTAAAAATCTCCATACTCTGATCATTTTCATTAAGCTGTTTTTTTAATGAAATATATTGCTTTATCTGTGGCAGAACAGATTTTAAAATAGAACCATAACAACTTTTTAATCTTCTTTTTTCTGCCATTTCCTCATTAATTTCTTTACGGGCACGTCCAGGTTCATGAGGATCGATTCTTGTAAAGGCTTTCTGGGCAATACTGTGAAATTCTGGTATCATTATTCCAGAATTCTTTATAACATTTTTTATAATGTTCTGTCCGTCTTCCATTTTCTTTGACAGAGTAACTTCTTGCTCAGCTGTCAGAAGATTTTCCTTACCTATTTCCCTAAGGTAAAGCCGAATAGGATCATCAATGCTGTTATCTCTATCTCCATTTTCAACAAGCTTATGCTTTCCGTTTTCATCAATTTTTGATTCAACAGAAATGTCATCTGCATCTTCATCATCAAGTTCATCGTCCGCATCCTCATCATCCATAAGACTGTCGGTTTCATCCATTACCTGAATGTTATAAGTAGACAACAACTGCAGGACATTTTCCATTCTAGGAGAGTTGACATATTCTATAGTTAGGATTTCTGTTATTTCTTCCCATGAAACGACTTTTTTGTTTTGAGCATACTGCAAAAGCTTTAATACAGCAGGTTCCAACTGGTCAGGATTTTCATCAGAATCTGCAACTTCTGTAATAACTTCTGATTGCACAGGAGAAACTTCAGCTTCCTTCTTCTGCTCAGTAGATTTTTTTGAAACTTTAACTTTTACAACTCTTTTTTTTGCTTTTTTTTCTGAGCCACCAGTTGTTTCCATTGATTCTGTTTCATCAGATGTTTTCTGTTTCATTAAGCTTTATTCCTTTAATAGGGCAATCTGCCTGTCAACTTCCATTTTTTGTGCAAGAAGTTCTTTCAAATACTTCTTGTCTCCATCTAGTGAACTGGATTCAAAAGCATGTATAAGCTCCTGTGTCTTAGCACGTTTTCGTTCCAGAACATTTCTTTTTAATAACTGTATGCTGTCTTTTGCAGACTGTTCTATATGATTTGAAAATTCATTCATAGAATCATACAGAATCTGTTTTAGTCCTTCATTTTCGCATCTGTTCAATATGCTACTTACAGAATAATTATCTGCGTCATAACACTCTTCCATTATATGGAACAACATTTTTGCATTATTATCTTCAAGATTTTCAGCGGAAATAGCTTCTTTCATTTCCCCAAACAATTTCTTATCATCTGTGATAACGGTCATTACAGCCCTCAGTTCTGCTGATATTTTTACAGTCTGATTTACTGATTCGTCTGCATGAACCTCATCTCTTTTTGTTTTTTTAGAAAGATCTTTCCGATTTATATAATCTTTTTTTAATGCCTCCATTTCAATGCCATATATCTGCCCGAGTTGCTCAAGACATGCATTTTTCTGGACATCAGACTGCAATGCGTCTATATACGCAAAAAAAGCAAGAGAAGCTTTTGCTTTATTCTCTGGCGTTGTTTTTGGGTAGACTTCTAGCAGTTTAGTTAATAAAAAATCATTATCCAATATAGCAGATTCAATAGCATTTGTCAAGACTTCCTGTCCAAATTTCAACATAATTTCTGCAGGATCTTTACCTCCCTTCAGGCAAATGACTTTTACAGTTTTTCCAAGTTTTCTGCACATGAGGATAGCTCTTTTTGTGGCTGACTGCCCAGCATTATCACTGTCAAACGATAGATAAATTGTTTCTGCAAGGTTGCTTACCATCCGTATATGTTCCTCTGTTAAAGCTGTTCCTAAAGGTGCCACAGCATATTCAATACCACATTGGTGATAAGCGATGCAATCCATATATCCTTCACAAAAAATTACCTTATGAAGTTCCCTGATTTCTTTTTTTGCAAAATTAAAGGCATAAAGAGTACTGCCCTTCTTGTATTGAATCAAATCCCCTGAATTCAAATATTTTGGGGACTTTGAAGAATCCCCTCTTAAAAAACGTCCTCCCATGGCTACTACATTTCCATTTTTATCAAAAATAGGAAACATTAGCCTATCTGAAAAAAATGCAATTTCAGGATATTTCTTGCTAAAAAGACCCGAATTGTTTAGAAAATCATCAGTAAAATTCTTTTTTATTAAAAATGAACGTAACCATTTTCTGTCGGCAGGGCTGTAGCCTAATTTAAATTTTTCAAGGGTTTCTCTTGTTATTCCTCTAGACATAATATAATCAAGCGCAAATTTTCCGGCTTCTGTTTCCATAAGAAAGTAATGAAATGTTGTTGCAACTCTCGTATAAAGGTTTATATATTCTTCTTTCTTTTTTACATTTTCATCCTGTTTATGATAATCATCCCCGGAATTTACATAATTCAGCTGAACACCTATCTTTTTTGCAATAATCTCAACAGATTCTGCAAAAGAAACTTTTTCCATTTCCTGAATAAATTTAAATACATTTCCAGCAGCATGACAACCAAAGCAATAATAAAACCTCTTATCTTCATTTACAGAAAATGACGGTGTTTTTTCATGATGAAATGGACAGCATCCAAACCACGAGCTGCCGCGAGGAGAAAGAGGAACATATTCTCCTATTATATGAACAATATCTGCTTTAGATTCAACTTCATCAATAGATTCTTTTGAAATGAAATTCATTTTTTTTCAGGATTTTTTTTTGTATAAAGATTTTCCGCCTTTATATGCTGATCAAAATTTTTTGAAAAAGTATGGCTTCCTGTAGCAGGATCTGTAAGCACAAAATAATAGTAATCTGTATCAGCAGGTTTTGCAGCAGCATTTAGAGATGTAAGTCCTGGATTTGATATGGGGCCTGGTGGAAGTCCAGCCCACTTATACGTATTATATGGGCTGTCAATTTTGAGATCGTTATATGTTATTCGTTCTGGATGAGGTAACCCCTGTATCTCAGTAAGGACATATTCAATTGTAGCGCAAGAATACAGTCCTATATTATTATTTATTCTATTTACGAAAACGCTTGCAATGAGAGGTGCTTCATTCGGTACTCGGTATTCTCTTTCTATTATAGACGCCAAAGTTAGTATTTCATAAAATTTTTCAGGGGAAACACCTTTTAGCTCTTCTATCTGAGAAACTTTTTCAAAAAAATTATCCAGAAATTTTGTAATAATGCTTTCTACAGACATTCCTTCTGTAAAAAAATAAGTGTCAGGAAACAGATAACCTTCAAGATTTTTACCTTTTAAAACTGAAAATCCCGCTGCCTCAGCGTATCTTTCCAGCAATTCAATATCATTACAGGCGTTTATGAAATTTTGAGCAGTACAGACTTTTGCCTTTTCAAGTTCTAGGGCAGTTTTTGATATTGTAAGCCCTTCAGGTATGCTTAATCTTATATTTTCAGCTGTTCCGGTTTGAAGAAGCATGTATAAATCTTCCAGTGACATAGTACTCTTTACTGTATACACACCGCTCTTCAGTTTAAACTTTTTTGTTCTGTCAAAAATAGAAAACCTTGCCGCATAGTAAAAGAAGGACCATGATTTTATGATATTGTTATTTTGCAATTCCTGTGCAGTATCTTTTATAGACATGCCTTTAGGAATATGCAATTCATAAATGACTTCAGACTTTTTGTCTGTAGCTGGTCTTGTAGCAAAAAAAAACAAAGAGACTGCTACAACTCCAGCAACAGAAATCAGAGCAACAAACCATGCCAGTATTTTTTTTATCATAATTTAAATCTCTATTTCCTGTCCTTCTATCGCAAGTTCTATTTCAAGATTTTTTGATGCACTGGACTCTGCATACCATCGGGCTGCATGCAGAATAGAATAGATTTTCTGATCACTATATGTAGGTTCATGATGAAACAAATATAGTTTTTTAGCTTTGTATAAATTTGCAAAATCAACAGCTTTGAATACAATGTTATGTCCCCAATTCTTTTTTCGCTCAGCTTCATCATAATTATACTGACTGTCAAGAATCAGGATGTCCGCATCATCAAAGAAGTGATTATAGTCAATTGATTTATCAAAGTCTTCAGGGCGAAGCTCTACATCTGTTGCAAAAATAACTTTCTTGCCATTTTCTTCAAAAGAATATGTATAAGAATTTCCTGGATGCTTCATTTTAATCATTGATATTTTTATGCCGTTTAATAAAAAACTCTGATGATTTTTTAAAAGATGAAAATGAAACCTGTCTTTTATTTTTTCCCATTTACAGTTAGGAGGAAAATACGGACATGAATTTTGAACACTCAAAATGCGCTCCGCATCAGGAAACGCTGAATAAACCTCTATTTTTGCTTTAGGATTAAAAACCGGATTAAAGAAAGGTATTCCCTGTATATGATCCCAGTGAAAATGAGACATAAAAATTCTATAAATCAAATCCTTGGGAGGTTTTCCATGAATTGCATATTCCCTAAGACCAGAACCTGCATCTAAAATAAATTTATTACCATTATCAGCTTCTAGTTCCACACATGGGGAATTACCACCTAATGAGCCAAAAAGCCAATCTGGTAATGTTGCTAAAAAACGGGTTCTCGCATCCTGACTGGCAATATCCCTCGGTGTAATACGTTCTACAACAGCAACTATTTTTGCTTGTACTTGCTCAGGGGTTAATGGTGTTGGAACAGAACCTCTTACCCCCCAAAAACGAATAACCACATATCCTCCTAAGTTAAGTATACCTCAATTCGGGATATTATTCTACTAAAAAATAGATTTTTTGGCAAAAAAAAAGCACCGATTAATTCGGTGCATCTACTGTCATACAGTATTGGGGAGTGAAGGATTCGGACCTACGAAGGACGAGCCAACAGATTTACAGTCTGCCCCCTTTGACCACTCGGGAAACTCCCCGTTTCTTTCAAAACTATTTATCACAATTTTGAAAGAAGAGCCGCCACAGGGACTCGAACCTTGGACCCCGAGATTACAAATCACGTGCTCTACCAACTGAGCTATAGCGGCTTGTGTCATTCGCTGACGTATAAGACTATATATTAATTAAAAAAAAATGTCAATACTGATATTTCTTTTTTTTTATTTTTTTTATCATTTTTTTGTAATGATTAAAAAGTTCTGTCAATTACACGACTTATACAAATCAATATATAAAGCGGCAACCTTGCTCCATGAAAATTCCTTTTTTATATACGATGCGGCAAATGCTTTCATTGTATTAAATACGTCATTACCGGCATTTAATGATATTCTTACAAGCGAACGTAATATTTCCGCCAAAGTTTCAGGAGTATTATTTTCGTATAAAATGCCAGTTTGCCCGTTTATGATTTTTTTTAAACCACCGGTTGCATGAGCTACAGGAATTGTTCCGAAGATTTGGGCAATAAAATCTTCAGTTCCGCAAGGTTCAAATTCGCTTGGCATTACAGCAAAATCACCAGATGCAATGCACAGTCTAGAAAGTGACTTATCATACCCATTAAAATATATTACATTTCCTTCGTGTTCTGTAGAAAAAGCTATCAAATCTTCTTCCAGTCTATGTTCTCCCTGACCAATAAAAATAAACTTTACGCAAAGATTCTCTTTTAAAAGCATTTTTGCAGCATTCAGTAAAACTGAAATTCCTTTCTGGCTTACGATTCTGCCGTGATATGTAATAAACACATTATCTGACTTACCATCTGTATTTAACCATCCATATTTTGTAATGTCAGAATTTATTTCCTTTGTATTTTCTGATGCATACTTTTCAAGAAATAGCCTCCTGCATTTGTATTTGCCCTCAAAATCCATTGATATGGGGTTATATGGAAACGGCAATTCAGAAGAACTTGTGTTCAATGGATTGTACCATTCGTAGTCAATTCCATTCGTTATGCCGATTATTTTTATATTTCTGTCTTGAAAATAATGACAAAGACCTCCAGAATCCTGTCTTCCATCAACAATCTCCTTGGCATATTCAGGAGAAACTGTCGTCATACATGCATAATCAGCACTTAACAAAAAAGGCTCTACACAACCGTGGTTAAGTCCTCGCTCAAGTTCTTTTTTTGACAGTCCTGTCAAATTGACAGCTTGCTTAATGGATGTATATTCATGATGATAACCACTTCCTGCATTGTGAATGGTTATAATACATTTTGTATTCATATAGAAAGTTTTATAGAATGAACTCTTTTTTTTATAATCCTCTATAAAAATTGGCAGCATGGCAGCCGTTGCATCATGACAGTGTATTATATCAGGCTTCTCATCATCAGAACATGTACTTCCATACGCAACAACAGCTTTTTGAAAAAGAGTATTCAAAAACTGAACGTCTTCATGTCCGCATCCATGTTTATGGCGTGGATTTTCTTTTTCTTCAGTTCGTGTATATGTGTATACAGCTTTTTTTTCAGAAAAATGCTTGTTCCCTATAAAAACTATGTCAACACCATTTTTGATGCCATGACTAAAGGAAATATGAATGATTTTTTTTTGTATTGTTATCGACACAGGTTCGTGCCATACACAGGTAAAATCTGATATGCTTGACAAATCTGTACAGCCGTAAAGCGGAATAAAAACGGTCACATTCTGCCCCAGCATAGAAAGCGATTCAGAAATAGAACAAGTTACGTTCTTTACACCGCCAGCTTCAGCTATTCCTGCATATTCACGGGCAACTGTCCAGACATTCATTAAGAATTACCTCTTGTTAAATCTGGACGTAAAACTTCAGCACCATTCAAGTAAACAGATTGTATCGTAGCATCTTCCTGCAAATATACGGTAATCATCATTCGTATGACATTTTGTAATGAATTTTTCATGACAGGCTCCTGGGAGCAGAATAAAGGAATGTGCGACACATCAATTCCAAGATTACCTCTTCGCAAAGCTGCAGCTGGATTTAATTCGTCTATATCAGGGGTTACAGTAAATTGTACTGAAACAAAGTTTTTCTCACTTACTAAGTTGTTCTCTTTAACTATTGTTTTAAAAAGCTGCTCTACATTTTTTATAATTGATTCGGCATTGTTTTCAGTACAAACTGCCCCACGAATACAAAAAAGCCTGTTATTGCTGTTCATCTGTTGCTCCTATTTCTGAAGTTGATTCAATATTTTCCTGAACAGTCTGCTGCAGAAGTTGTTCCTGTTGTATTTGAATGTGTTGTACTACAGGAGCCGCAAGTTTTTCTTTTATAACATCCTGTAAATCCTTTTTGTAGGTTTCATAAAGTTCCTTTGCATTTTCATACATTTCAAAATCAGGAATTTTTACATTATCAAATTCTACAGACTGCAAAACTATGTCGGAAAAATCTTTATTTCTGGAAGCCAGTAACTTCAGTGTATCTCCATCCAAGGCTTTTGGATGTGTAATCACCTTATCCTTTGCAGAATTAAGAAGGTATTCTGCAATTTCCTTTGCAAGAATCATAGCTTTGTTTTCTAGAAATGTATTTAACTCTTCCTGAGATTTTATTTCATTAGCAGCTACATGTTTTACAATTTCCTCAGGAGACATGGACAGCACGATTGACATTTTTATGTTGTAAGAAAAATCAACATTATTATCAAGAAGTTTTTCATAAATCTCATTTGAAGGTAATGCCCCGGAGTATTCCTGATTACTCTTATAAGAATCCATTGAAAAAATGATAAGATTTGCATTTGTAGGAAGAAGTTTTTCCCATCTCCATGCAAATTGCCCTGGCAAAACAGGAGTTTTTAATACCCCACTTGTTTTAGACACCAGAACGCCACAAGTTCCAGGCTTTACACTAAACTGAATCCAGCCTATAAAAAAAACAACACCGGCAAAAATAATTAATATAAAAAGATTTGCAAAGAATCGTCTCATCCTGTATATTGTATATTGTTTAAAGATTTTGTACAACATGAAACATAATATTCAGGATAACACTTTTTTCTTTCGTCTCGTAAAGCGCTTTACGCTATTTCTTGTCCTTCAGCTGATTGTTTTGCTAATTCTGTATGTTAGAGGAAGTTTTCAAAATTTTTTAGACAGTACGCAACGTTTTTTACTCTTGTTCTGCTCTATTGATTCTGTTATGCTCATAATTTTTTCATTTGCAGGTATTATACAAAGTCTTGTCCTTTTATTTTCAAAAAAAGAAAAAAAATACATTTTGTATATGCTAGGCTATATTTTAATTATAACAGTTGATTCTGCTGTTTTTATAATTCTCAGGAGCATAACTTTTCTTTCCTTAGGATTGCACTTGCAGGAACTATAACAAGGAATTTTCCTTTCCAAACAGATACTTTTACAGGTTTCCCATTTTTTAAATAGCTATCTGATATCCTGTTTGATATGCTTGGCATTCCATTTTTCCTAAACAAATGACTTTCCCATTCCAATCCTTCGGTGTCGATATGCCCTCCCTTATACATATCTGTTGTACGGGCTATGGACACCCTATCATTAACTTTTATGTTTGAAATATAAAGGACATCATTGTTTTTTAAAAAACAGAATATCTGTTCACCGCACAACCAGAAGTCTGCATGATTTTCTGTACTGAACGTATCTAAAATACCGATAAAGTGGTCGGAAAATCCCGCTGCTCCACCTATAAGAGTTATGATATTTTCATTTTTGCTACTGTTTTTTTTCGTAAGTGCACAAGCTTTTTCCAATGCAAGTTCGGTATCTGTATAGTTTTTATCTGTAGGAAAAACCTGTATCTTATCATTATATTTTAATAAGAATTCTTTGCTAGCAATACTATCCATGTCTCCGAGAATCAAATCAGGAGAAAAGTCTATGCTGTTATTATAGAATTCCTGATATTTTTTTAATGTGTCGGCTCCAGAATCAGCAGCAATAACAAAATCTATAACAGAAAAAGTTTCAAAATAGAAAACTGAATCTTTTGGCGAAGTGAAACCGCCGCCAGTAAAAACAACTATGTGCAATTTTTTTCTCCCTGCAAAATTATAATGACATATTCCATTTCATACATTATAATGACATATTCCATTTCATACAATGGTAAAATTTTACACGTTTATAGACGTTTATTTCAGGCTCTGTTATAATAAAATCAATATGCTGCTAAATGTAAAATCTCATATACCAATACCCAATGAACTAAAAAAGGTCAATGACCTGTTCAAAAAAAACGGATTTAAAGCATATCTTGTAGGTGGTGCTGTACGTGACATGATTCTAGGAAAAGAAAGTCATGACTGGGATCTTGCGACAGATGCAACACCGCAGCAAGTAATGGGAATCTTTCACAAAGTCATTCCAACGGGTATCGCACATGGAACCGTAACAATTCACATTTTTGGTTTGGAACTTGAAACAACAACATTCAGAACTGATGTCGGCTATACAGATGGACGGCATCCAGACAAAGTAGAATATGCATCCACAATAGAAGAAGATCTGTCACGCCGAGACTTTACAATGAATGCCATAGCCGCAGACCTTTCTACAGGTCAGCTTATTGACCCATTTAAAGGAATTCAGGACATTCATAAAAGAATAATCCGCACTGTAGGGAATCCGTTGGAACGCTTTGATGAAGACGGACTTCGACCTGTTCGGGCTGTAAGATTTGCAGGACAATTAGGATTTGATATAGAAGAAAACACTATGACGGCTCTTTCTGATTTGACCGTCCGAAAAAAAACAGCTTCCATATCAATGGAACGTTTCAGGGATGAATTTTGCAAGATGCTTTCTACCCCTCTTCCAAGTAAATCTTTACGGATTTTGGAGCAGACAGGTCTTTTGGATATATTTATTCCTGAATTCAAAGTTTGTAGGAATTGCATTCAGTCAGACAAAAGGGGATTCCATGACTTTGATGTAGCAGACCATCTTTTATATGCCTGCGATGGTGCACCACAAGATAATCTTATTGTACGGCTTGCTGCATTCTATCATGACATAGGAAAGCCAGAAGCCAAGACTGTAGAGAAAAAAGATGGGTATGATATAATACATTTTCATGGGCATGAAAGCATTTCTGAAAAAAAAGCCAGAAGTTCCATGACTAATCTCAAGTTTTCTAATGAACAAATTGCACGTGTTGCACATTTGGTAAAAGAACATATGTTTTTTTATGAAAGTTCATGGACTGATGCAGCTGTCAGACGGTTTATTATCCGCATAGGACTTGAAAATCTAAAAGACCTTTTTGATCTGCGTATTTCTGACGTTTATGGAATGCACAATGCACCTGTTGTTTTGGGAAGCCCTACATTAAAGAATCTTGACGAGCTTAATCAGAGAATAAAAAAAATAACAGAAGAAAAAGCTGCTCTAAGCCTAAAAGACCTTGAAGTAAACGGGGCTGACCTAATGAACTTGGGAATTCCAAAAGGAAAGTATTTGGGAATGATTTTAAAGGAACTGTTTGAAACCGTGACAGACTCCCCTACTATGAATACAAAGGAAAAACTTACAGAACTTGCTAAAAATATTTATCAGCAAAAATATAAAGTAACGGGTTAATTAACTCCTAACAAGTTTTTTTTCTATTTTTCTTATGCAGAAATAACAGGTTGGCGTAATATATATAACTGCAAATAGCCAAGCTGTTTGATCTGCAAAACATATTGCAGTATAACCGAATGCAGGTACAAAGAAAAAGCTGACAAGGCATCTGGCTAACATTTCCATTATTCCAGCAAATACAGCTCTATCAGAATAGCCTAAGCCTTGAGTAGTCATTCTAAGAACATTAAGAATTCCTAAAAGCCAATAGAAAAATCCCATACAGTATGCATATTTTTGTGAAGCATCCAAAACAGGAATTTCATAACCGCTTATAAAAATCATTGAAATATACCTACCGAAGAAAATTAGCACTAGACCAATCATAAATCCGTAAGAAATTCCAACAGATACACCTTGAACAAGACCTTTTTTTATGCGTTCTATTTTACCAGCTCCATAATTCTGACTTGCAAAAGTAGAAACCGCAGTTGCAAGGGCATCAAACGGACACATCGTCAACTGTTTTATTTTTGTTCCAGCAGTAAATGCACTTACATAAATACTGCCCAAATTATTATTAGAAGCTTGCAGAACCATACTTCCTATTGCCGTAATTGAAAACTGCAACCCCATAGGAACTCCAGTCCTTAAAAGATTTTTTATTTTTGTATAGTTCCATTTTTTATTTTCAGGTAGTATTTGTAAAATTTGGAATTTGAATTTTATAAGTAAAATACACAGAAAACCACTGATTGCCTGAGATACAATAGTTGCAAACGCAGCTCCTGCACAACCCCATTTTATTATTACAATAAACAGAACATCAAGAATTATATTTAGCAATGCAGAGATGACCAAGAATATAAACGGAGTCCTACTGTCACCAACCGATCGAAGAATGCCAGCAAGTGTGTTGTACAAAAGCGTAAATGGAATCCCTAAAAACAAGATAATCAAATAACTGTATGCATCATTGAATATGTTTTCAGGAGTTTTTAGCAAGTGAAGGATTTGAGGTGTCAGAACAGCACAAACAATCGTAATAATAAGGGCAAATGCAGTTGTAAGAATTCCATTTAGAAAAATATATTCCCTCATTCCGTCATAATCATTTGCACCGAATCTTTGAGCAATAGGAATTGCAAAGCCACAGCACATGCCAATGCAGAATCCTAAAATTAAAAACTGAACAGAACTTGATGCTCCAACTGCTGCAAGTGAATCTGTTCCCAGATATCTGCCAACAATTATGGCATCTATCATATTGTATGTTTGCTGGAACAGATTGCCGAGCAGCAGAGGAATAGAAAACTGTATTATAAGTTTTAACGGATTTCCATCCGTCATGTTTTTTGTCATTATTATATGACCATATTCATAGCGGAACGAACTTCGTCAAGAGTTTTTACGGCAATTTCTCGTGCCCTCTGACTGCCGTCAAGTAAAACTTTTCGTATGTAGTCAGGGTTTTTCTCAAGTTCTGCACGCTTTGCACGTATAGGACGAAGTTCTTCGTTCAATGCCTCTGTTAGTGTTGACTTTAAAAGACCGCCTCCGCCATCACCAATGCGTTCGGCAATTACATCAGGTGCATCGCCAGTACACAGGGAAATAAGCATAAGGAGGTTTGCTACTTCAGGTCTGTTGACCGGATCGTACGAAATATGGCGTTCCTGATCAGTCTTAGCCTTTTTTATTAGTTTTGCAGTTTCATCTTCTGTCGCAGAAAGCATAATGGCATTGCCGCGAGATTTGCTCATCTTCTGGCTACCATCAAGTCCAAGAATACTTGGAGTCTTCGAAAGCAAAGCATCTGGCAACGGAAAAATTGGCTGTGAATCTTTGCAGAATTTCTCATTGAATTTACGAGCAATAGTACGCGTAAGTTCTATGTGAGGAAGCTGATCTTTTCCTACAGGAACAACATTTCCCTTGCAAAAAAGAATATCACAAGCCTGATGGATTGGATAAGTAAGCATTCCAGCATTAATTGTCTTAACTTTTCCATTCTGTAGAGCACTTTGAATTTCTTCCTTTACAGTAGGGTTTCTTTCAAGCTCTGCACTTGTTACGAGAGTCAGAAACGGCAACATGAGCTGATTTGCTTCAGGTACATAACTGTGCGGATATATTACAACATCTTCCCCTGGTTCTATGCCACATGCAAGATAATCTATTACAAGTTGCTTTGTATTCTGACTTATTTCCTGATAAGCATCATGATCAGTAAGTACCTGATAATCTGCAATCAAAATCATTGTCGGGACACCTAATTTTGAAAGACGTACACGATTTTTTAAGGAACCAAAATAATGACCAATATGTAGTCGCCCAGTAGGCCTGTCTCCTGTCAGCACACGAAATTTCTTTGGATTTGCTATAATTTCCTGTTCAAGTTTATTGCTACGCTCCACAGCTGCAGCAAAAGTTTTGTTATTATCAATATCAGACATATATCCTCTCTATTTTTCTGTTGATAATATCATAATTAACAGGTTGGAGCAATAATAATTGACAGTAAGAGGTCACATTATTGCATATTTTTGAGATTTGATTACAATACATAAAATATGAGAGCAACCAGAGCAATAATCAACCTCGAAAACTTTAGGAATAATATAAAAGAAATAAAAAAAGTTTTACACCCTTCTACAAAACTTTGCATTTCAGTAAAGGCAAATGCATACGGACATGGAGCTGTTGAATGTGCAAAAACAGCTGTACAAGAAGGAGCAGACTTTCTTGCTGTTGCAACACCAGAAGAAGGTGTTCAGCTTAGAAAAGCAGGAATAAAAGTACCTGTCATTATGTTAAGTCTTTGTGATCCTGAAGAAATAGACACTGTTGTAAAAAATGATATCACGCCATTTGTTTTTGATGAAGATTATATACAGTCTTTTGCTGAAGCTTGCCGCATCAATGGAAAATCTAACTACAGTGTACATATTGCAGTCGATACGGGAATGGGAAGAATAGGCGTAAAACCCGATGAAGCTGGAAATCTTGCAAAAATAATAAAACAGACAGGTATTTTGAATCTAGGTGGCATAGGAACTCATTTTGCATTAAGTGATGATACACAGGAAACTAGTAAAACATATACCGAAAAACAGTTTGAAAACTTTATGACAGCTGTACAATCTGTAAAGGATGCTGGAATCACCCCCGGAATATGTCACTGTGCAAATTCAGCAGCAACATTAGACTGTCCTAAAATGCATCTTGATATGGTAAGACCTGGAATTATCGTCTACGGATATTATGCAGACAAAGTTGATGAAAAATACCTTGCAGCAAAAAATATTTCTGTTCATCTAGAACCTGTAATGTCTCTTAAGACAAAAGTTTGTAGCATACGTCATTTTTCCAAAGGTGAGAGTGTAGGATACGGCAGAACATGGATTGCCCCAGAAGATACTGATATTGCAGTGCTGCCAATCGGATATGGGGATGGACTTATGCGGCGTTTTTCACAAAATGGAGTTACAGTGTCAATTCATGGAAAGAATTATCCGATAAGGGGAAGAATCTGCATGGATCAGTGCATGATTGACATAGGTAAAAACAATGCAGATGTCAAACGTTGGGACGATGTTGTTATTTTCGGTTCAAAAAAAGACGGCACTTGTCAGTCAGCTGAAGAAATTGCAAGGCTGACTGACACAATATCTTATGAAATAACAACTTGCATTACAAGTCGAGTTCCTCGAGTGTTTATTGAACATTAAGCTTTTGTAAAAACTTCTTTACTTCTGCAACAAGATAAAAAGAACCTGTTACGATAATAGGATTTTTTTTCATGTTTGCACGTTCAAAAACATCTGCAATGGCTTTTTTGTAATCCTCAGTCACAATGCAGTCAATATTCTGACTGTCAAAAGCTTTTTTTGCTCGCTTTATGTCGCTTTGCTTTACATCTCCTGGGCGTGTGAGAACAACATCAAGACATTCATTTTTCAAATATACAGCAATATCTTCTATATCTTTATCAGCCGCACATGCAAACAATAATATAGGTTTCTGTGTAAAAATGTCCCTGTAAGTTTTCATCGTGAACTTAATGCTTTTTGCTGTATGAGCACCATCTAGAATAAAAAACGGAATGTCTTTATATTGATTGCAGGAATTTATTTCAAATCTTGCGGGTAATGAAATTTTTGAAAGTCCCTGCTCGATAACCGATTCGTCTATATCAGGAAAGACTTGTTTTACAGCCAGAGAAGCTATTGCTGCATTTTCAACTTGAACATCACCAAGCATCCGAAGAGAAATATTTAACTTTCTTTTAAAGAACGATGATGAAATTTCAGCATTCAAAGTCACAGACGGCAGGCATTTAAAAGTATTATTTTTTACACTATCAGAAATATAAGGTCTATTTTTGTATACAATATCAGATATGTGTACATTTTTTTCAACTTGTATAAAAGGAGCACTCTTGTTAATCGCAATGTCTTGTAAAACACTTGCAGCAGAATCTGATTGTGGAGCACAAATAACAGGTACTGATTTTTTTATAATTCCACCTTTTTCACTTGCAATCTTTTCTATCGTATCTCCAAGATATTCTGTATGTTCAAGTTCTATAGGACCAATACAGCAACATGCAGGCTGCACGACATTAGTTGCATCAAGCCTTCCTCCCAATCCTACTTCCCATACAGCAAAATCAACATGAGCATTTCTAAAACAAAGCATTGCAAACAAAGTCACAAGCTCAAACCAGGTAACTGGCCTTTGGGCAGGAAACTCTTCCAAAGGAATTGACTGAACGGTTGACATTAATTCAAAGGCAGACTGCTTATATATTTCAAAGTCAAAATTCTTATTGACATACCCTACCCGTTCTTTAAAATCCAATAAGTGAGGAGATGTATAAACACCTGTTCGCAAGCCTTTTTCTTCTAAAATACCAGCAATCATTGCAGAAATAGAACCTTTTCCCTTTGAGCCTGCAACATGAATGCAAGGACAGCATCTTTCAGGATGATGAAGTTTTTCACACAGGAACTTCATCGTATCAAGCCAGAAAATATTTTTTTTCGGTGTCTTTTCAAAATTCAGATAGCTGTCTATCCAATCTGTAAAAAAAATTAATGAATCATTAACAGATTTATCTTCTTTCATAATGTTATTTTATATCTTCCAAAAGCCTATCTAACGTTACAGAACTTATGCTGTACCGATAGTTTATGCTGCTAACAAGCTCTGCATCCTTTTGTGAAAGTGCAGGCCCTGTTTTTAGTGAAGGTATTACAATGAACTCCTTGTCATTTTTATATATATTGAATAGTATATTACTACCATTTTCAAAATATTTTTGTAGATTAAAATCGACAGATAATTCTTCTTTAAAACCTATATTCTGAATTTGTCCTCGTCTAAACAATGATTCAGATTTTCTTCTGTCATATCCTGTAATGCATTGAGGATATAGAAATGGATCTGCCCAAAAAGATTCTTCTGTGCTCAAAAAGTTTTCAATAAATGAAAGTCCTTCATAAACAGTATTTTTTGTCCATGTTCTGAAATACAATTTTAATGACAAGCTGTCTTTAAAACCAAAAAAAATCTGTGAAAGAATGTTTCTATTGTCATCATAAAAAGTAACGCAAGTTGCCTGTTCGGCATCAACACCCAATGATTTCCATGAAGACACATTTTCTGTTTTTACTTGGACCGTCATTATTTGTTTTGCAGAATTAATCAAATTAGTTATGTTCTGGACATCAGCAGGCCAAATATATTTACCATTAGAAGCCAAAGATGTTCCTATCCAGAATTCATCCCCTTTTTTCAGGGAAATGCTTGCATTTGGCGCTGAAATCTTAATGGCAGAAACTTTTGACTCATAGTTAGGATTCAACAAAGCAGAAGGAACAGACGGAACCTTATTTTTTTTTGTAAATGGCAAAAATCCAATAATAAACAAAAGCAACAATATTCCGTCAAATATATAAAAAAACAATACTCCATGTTTTAAAGTTATTTTTTTCAAGAATAATTCTCCCTGTTAAACAAATATCTCTGTATATTAGCACAAATACCACAAATCAGCATGAAAAGGACAGGAACTATTATTACCATAAAGACAATACCTTTTACAGACATTGCATCAATCTTGTATAAAGAAGTATTTATATTAGATTTATTTTTAAGTGCCAAAAGTTCAGACTGTCCGCATAATTTCAAAAGACTATCAGTTAAAAAATCAAGCCCCCTGTCATCAATACTCTTACCAGACGATGAAAAGGCAATCATATTTGTATCAAAACAGTATTGATCAGCTAATATAATGCATTTTGAGTTGCCTCTTTTTGAAAGTTCAACACAAACATCAAGTTTTTTATATGCACTCTGGTCAGGTAAAGTTTTTTCAATGCCAAAAGGATTTGTACCGGCTTCGATTGAATATAACCATGCAGACTGAGTTGTATGAAGAACAGAAAAAACATCAAATTCGGACTCAGAAGCGACATCTGCATCAGTTTCAATAGAACAGGGCCAGAACAGACTCATTCCATTCAATGCATTTTTCTGCTTTTTCAATACAGGCCACAAAGGATATTGAATTGACTTTACATCATAAGAACTTGAAAGAGAAAGCGGTAAACATGCAGTATCAGCAGTCATTGACTCTGCAAAATATATTCCATACTGCTGAAGCATATATGTAACATAATCTTTTATAATTCCCTTATTTTCAGAAACAGCCCAATCCTTTTTTACATCAATTGTGTAAGGTTCTGTAGCAATAAAAAGCTTTCCTCCGTTCTGCAAAAGATATGACAAAGCATCAGCATCTTCAAGAGTACATTCAGATGTTCCTAATACTAAAACAGGAACTTCTGGTATTTGAAAAAAGATTGTTCTTCCAATCCCAGCCTGAGAAGGAAAATATGTCCTTAGAACAGAAAATCCTTGAGATTCAAGCCAAGGCTTAACATAACTGTAATCCTCTTCAAGCGACAGACCATTTCCAATGACAATTTGAACATTTCTGGCAATTCCCCGTATGATATATTGAATGCGGCTTGTCAAATCATATTCCAGTCTTTTGGTATCAAGAACAAACGGAATTATCTCCGTACTGTCGAGACACTGAATTACGACAGCAGAATACACAGTTGTATAAGATGTTGCAGAATCACTTGTCGTCTGAATTTGTTCCCCCTGTATTCCCTGTGCCAAAAGGATTTGTTCAACAGGCTCTTTTTGTTCATAAAACACATTATCGCTTACAGTTGCATAATCTTGAAGAAAGTCATCAACATCCTTTACCTGGGGATATAAATTTTTTAACACGGGGCTAAGGTAATAAGTAATTTTTAAAGGTTCTTTTACCTCAGAAAGCAATACCTTGCTGTAAGGACTGACTGTAAATTTTTTGCTTAAAGTTGTATCAATACGAAAAAAATATCTGCTTGAGTTTAACAGTATAAGTACAAATGCAGATGCACCAAGTAAAATAAACCTTTTTAAAAGAAGATTACTGAACCCCCTCTTATACTGCATGACTATCACAGAAGCAAAAATAGACAAAATGCAAAACGCCATGTAAAACAATAAATCTCTAGAATCAATAATGCCTTTACTGCAAGCATTAAAATGCCATTCAAAAGAAAGCTCCTTGCAAAAAGCAATAATCCATTCTGGCAGCTTTACAAAAGCAGCAATCAAATGTGCATTATTTATGAATAAAAAGAACAAAATAGAAAACGTAAATGCCAAAACGACATGATTACATATTATAAAAAGAAAAGTAGATGTTGCTATACCTGTAATAGTATACAAAATGATACCAAAATAACCACAAAGAACTTGTGAAAATTCAATATCTCCAAATGTACTTACACAAAATGGAACTGGCAAAGTAAGTATTATAAGAGTAAGACAAAATGATGAAATGGCAGCCACCCTTGCTAGAATGATATGTAAATCATCAAAAGGAATGGCATAATCTTTTTGAAAAGACGGAGAAACAGCCGTAACTGCAGGAACAAGCAAGACCATTACTGAAGCTATAGCAGAAAAGAACCTGTGAAGATCTGTTGAACCTGCTCCTGTAAAAAACTGCTGTCCTATGAAAAAAGAAATAAAAACATACAGAATAAAAAACAAAGCAAGAAAATATGAAAACGGATTATATAACAGACAGAACAGGAAACGTTTATATAGAGAAATCACTCTTTTGTAAGACATAAAAAAGCTTCCTCCATGTTATTTTTACCAGTACAGGAAAGTATTTCTTCTGAAGTTCCTTTCATGGCAACGTGGCCGTTATGAATGATGTACATGTAATCGCATAAAGAAACAGCTTCCTCTATGTGATGAGTCGAAAGAACCGTTATGCATGATTTTGAAATAGATTTTATAACATTTCTTACAGAAATTATTTGAGCAGGATCTAAACCACCTGAAAATTCATCCATAATCAACAACTTAGGATGAAAGACCAAAGCTTTTGCAAGACTTGTCCTTTGCGCAAATCCTTTTGAAAGTGTTGAAACCTTTTTTGAAAGCACTTCTTCTAGTGCAAGCAATTGTGCAGTTCTCTTTACCGCTTCAGAAATTTCACATTTTTCCATGCCATGTAGCAATGCTTCCTGATAAAGAGTTTCTTTTACAGAAAGAGCTTTGTCAAGGATAGGTGTTTCAGGTACATATCCGGTCATAAGTCGAATTTCTGCACAATCTGATTTTCCACAAACATGCACACTCCCAGATGTTGCATAATGCAACCCGCAAAGAGCTTTTATGAGAGTTGACTTTCCTGCCCCATTCGGCCCTAGAATGCCGGTAATCAAGCCTTTTTGTGCCACAAAATCAATATTGTCGCAAGCCTTGACTATATTTTTTTTTGAAGCATACACTTTTGTAAAAGAATCAGTCCTAACCTGATTTTCAAAAGAATTCATCATTCAGTTTTCGTAAGGAATTTCAAAGTGCATTCTATCTCTTGTAAGTTCTGCAGAAGGATATACTTCTTTTGCCTGTTTCAACAATAAATCAAGTTCCCTATCTGTATAACGAGGACTATAATGGATCATAGCCATCCGCTTTACCTGAGCATCACGAGCAATAACAGCTGCCTGCCGAGCAGTCATGTGCTTTTTTTCTTTTGCCTGATCCGCACAGTCATCTGCAAACATGCCCTCACATATAAACAAATCAGAACCTTTTACCTCATTTGCGATTGACGGAAGATACAGGGTATCAGTAACAAAACTGAATTTTCTACCGCTGCGAGGTTTTCCGACTACCTGTTCTGGAGTAATTTCAATTCCATCAGAATTTATGACATTCTGTCCTTTTTGCAATTTTCCCCAAAGAGGGCCTTTCGGAACATTAAGCTTTTCTGCAGCATCGGGATTAAATTCACCAGGCCTGTCCAATTCTTCAAGTGTATAGCCAACACATGTCTTTGTATGCTCCAAAGGAAAAGCACGTATATAAAAATCTTCACCCCCATATACAGTGCAGGGAGCTGTAATTTCTTTTACTACAATAGGATAATTTATGTACATGTCCAGAACTTTTCTGCTTGTTTCTATATATTCTGCAATTTTTGGAGGACCGAAGATATACAAAGGTTCCTTGCGTTCCACCTGAGCGGAAAGCATGAGAATTCCAGGAAGCCCGGTTACATGGTCTGCATGGGTGTGAGAAACGAAAATGGCATTAATTTTTTTCCACTTCAAATTAAGCCTTCTTAAAGAAACCTGTGTGCCTTCACCACCATCAAACAAAAATAAATCGCCATCCCTTCTGAGTAGAACAGAAGTCAGGTGACGATACGGCAAAGGCATCATTCCACCACAGCCCAAAACAAAAGCTTCCATATTCATGTCGATACTCTACTATAAAATAAGAAATCATTCAACAGAAAACATTTTCACCACCAATTGAACTCTTATTTTGGACTGTAAAGGCATTATGGCGTCATCAATTACAGAAGTAACATTTGTTCCTCCAAATATATTTTTCCCGATATTAGTACATGTACTTGGAATTGTTGAAGTGCATGTTATACGTGTTGTTAATGTGATTATTGCTTATAACCAGACAGTTCCATGAGCTGTGACAGATATTTCCAATAATTATCAGCATTTTTCTTATACTTTTTAATATTTTGTTCTGATAAATCCAATTTATAAGATTTATTGAATAATAAATAGTTAAAGAATTGATATACTAATTTATCTGTTTCCTCTAAGTCTGAATATTTTACTTTTTCCAGTTCATTCTTATTTTCCAGGAATATATATTCTTGGATTCCTCTATCAAGATCCATTATATAATAGTAAAATCTTTCTTCAAAAGTAGTAGGGTCTTCTCTTGTGTTTCCCCAAACCAGCCAGGGCCAAATATCGAGTTCAAATTTTTGGATTGGCATTTCATATTTTCCATAATTGTAGGAGCCTTGATTCCATGCATTTGTTACAAGATTCCCATCTTTATCAAAAACGGCCTCTTCACCTGTTTGTTTTGTATATACTTGGTTTTCTTCCTCACCTCGCATTTTATGTATATTAATTTCATAAGTATTCTTTAGAATAAAATTTATAATCCTCAAATTTTCTTCTGGAACTTCTTCATTAAGATTTATGCTCAATTTTTTTAATCCTTTTTTTAAACATACTTTTAAATTTTTTTCTGTATAGGACTTTTCAAATACTGATATAATATTTTCTTGTGCGGTTATTGTAGTAAAACATAATGAAATTATTACTAAAAACACGAATATTTTTCTATTCATTTTCTCCTCCAAAAGCACCCCAATGTTAGACCAATTTATATTTTCTTTATGAATCTCAATTGTTCTTTTTCAGATACATACCCCAAATGTTTATAAAAACTATGGGCTTCTACTCTTGTCATTCCAGAATTTACCCTCATATATTTTATGCCATTTTCTTTTCCCCAATTTTCACCTGTGAGCAGCAGTTTTTTCCCAATTCCATTCTTCTGGAATTCCTTTTTAACTGCAAGTCCCAACACATTGCACATAGTTTCAAAATACAAAGTATCGTATTTTTCTACATGTACATATCCTGCAACAATACCGTTTTTACAGGCAACAAAAACTTGTTCCCTATTTTTATTTAATGCTTTAATTTTTTCTTCGACCAAAGAAACTGTACAGTCATAGCCTAACTCTTCCTTGCTTATTGACTGAATGCCGTTTGCGTCAGAAATGTTTATTTCTCTTATTTCAAAATCATTCATTCTTTATCCACTTTTGGGAAAAACTATTATTGAGATGTCACCATTAAATACTTGGTAAAGGAACATTTAATAAGATTATTTCACTTATACAAGTATCATTGTATTTCGTTCCTGGATATACTTCTAAAATCTCAATATAAAATTCCGAAGGAATTACTGATTTAAAATCAAGTAATTCAGCTTCATACGCAAAATTAAAATCATTGATTTGTTTATAAGGTCTATCAGGAAACGTAAATTCTCCATAGCTTTTACCTTTTGAAACTATTCTTATTTTTTTCAGTCGATTATTTTCATAATAAGTTTTCTCATTTTTCCTAAAACCATTCAATATATACAAATGCGATACGCGCTTATAATCTTCAGATCTCCATTTTTCAGGATTTCCTATAACTTCGATATAGAGCTTATCCTTAGAACCAAAGTCTGAGGAAGCCTCAACCCAAGCTGTTGAATAGTCTTTATCTCGAAGATTTTCACTAGAATAAACAGTTTTTCCTTCTTTTAATTCAGAAGTTGCACCAACATGAAACCAGTTTACATAACTGTATTCATTTTTTATAAAATTGCCTATATAAAAGCCATTTATATCATATTCAATGACCAATTCCTTGTTCTTGGTCAAATCGAAATTTTTGAAACTATAATCACTAATAAAATTGTTTACATCATCAGTTACATCCAAACCAGATATTTTAACAATTTTGCCTTCTTCCAAAATCAGCTCTGTTTTATCTATAGTTAGATTAAAATCTTTTATTATACCATTGCCAAAACTAGTAGCAGGAAAGAGATTGTATCTAAATAAATTATTACCGTATTTTTCATTTACAATTGCTCCAGAAGTATCTGTGCGTTGC
The DNA here is from genome assembly GCA_947167345.1 of uncultured Treponema sp. Lineage (GTDB taxonomy): Bacteria > Spirochaetota > Spirochaetia > Treponematales > Treponemataceae > Treponema_D. The sequence continues at coordinate 191 of CAMVHR010000034.1, read as the reverse complement.
TTATATATGATTTTTAACTTTTTCAGTTCATTTGAAGAAAAATTCAACTCAGAGATTTTCCAAAGGTCATAATAATTCTCAAAAGGACCTTCTTCTAAACATTCTGTTTTTGAAGTGTATGGAATTAATATATTATTAGAGAAATTGTCAATAGTTGTGGATTGAAGTTTGAATCGGCATAAGTATTAAGC
>CAMVHR010000033.1 GCA_947167345.1 uncultured Treponema sp. | reverse complement strand
AAGAATAAAAATGATATTAAAAATAAAATTTTTGGAAATGCTTCTAATTATAATAGACGAAATAGATCATCTTGTATTTGATGCTGGTTATAGAGAAATAAGTTTGAACTCTTTAAGTTCTGCTGATTTTCCTGATATAAATGGACTTCTAGAAATCCTTAATAAACGCTATGAAGGATACAATATATCATTTCAACTCCCTTCATTAAAAGTTAATAGTTTTTCATTGCCTATTCTGGAAAAACTGTCATCAGTACGTAAAAGTGGGTTAACATTTGCTGTAGAAACTCCAGAGGAAGCTTGGCAACTAAGTTTAAACAAAGAAGTATATGCACAGCATTTAGTAGAAATCATAAAACAAGCAAAAACAATGGGGTGGAGTAGTGCAAAATTTTACTTTATGATAGGGCTTCCTGTTGATGAGACTATAAAGACTGAAGAAGAGACTATTGTAGATTTTCTGCTAGATTTACAGCAGCAGACAAGAATTCAATGCAATGTTAACATCGGAGTATTCATTCCAAAGCCTCATACACCTTATCAGTGGGTAAAGCAACTTACACCAGAAGAAGCAAAAAGGAAAATTGATTACATTTACTCAAAGCTTCCTCGTGGTAAATTTAAACTTAACCGTCACAATTTTGACTTAACTATATTGGAAGGTTTACTTAGTCGAGGGAACTCTGATGTTGGAAGCATCATCTTAAATGCATATAAGAAAGGAGCTCGTTTTGATGCATGGGAAGATTATCTGAGAACTAACATGAAATTTTGGAATGAAGCTTTTGATCAGGCAGATTTTAATGTTCATGACTGGATATTCAGAGAATGGAAAACAGATGAAAGCCTTCCATGGGATAACGTGAGCTTAGGACCACCTAAAAGTTTTTATAAAAAGGAATGGCAGAAATCCTTGGAAAACAAGCTAACACCACGATGTGAAACTTCGTGTTCACATCCTTGTGGTATATGCAATAAAAAAAATGATGTAAAAGTTTATGAGCCTCAATTAATTGAAGAAAAAAATAAATTAGTTTGCATAAAAAATATTCCAGAACCTGTATATCATGAAGAATGTAATATTCCAATTTTATATCGTGTTATTTTTAATTTTACAAGATTAAATGGAGGTGAATTTACAGCTTATTTGTCACAAGTAGAAACGTTTCACAAAGCTATGCTTCGTAGTAATCTTCCATTTAGTTTTACAGCAGGTTTTAATCCGTTACCACGCATTGAATTTGCTACAGCAATGTCTTTGGGAGTAAAATCTTATGAAGAAACAGCAACGTGTTATCTCTATGAACCATATACAGAAGAACATTTCTTAAATGTAATGAACAGTGTTTTGCCAGAATATTATAGTATTACACAAGCTTATATATTTCCTGTAACAAATTTAAGAAAACGAGAATCTTTATCACAAAATCTTTGGGGAGGATTATATAAATACATTTTCTATAATTCAAAAGACAAAAATACTTTTTTTAATTCTTCAGATTATAAAAATCTACTTGAAAAATGTAATTACGAGGTTATAGAAGATTTTTCAGATAAACAGATTCTTATAATGAAAGCTCCTCAAAGTGATAAAAAAATGAGGATAGCTTTAGAAAATGTATTTTCAAAAAAATGGTATGAAATTGCAGACGTTTCAAAATTGCAGACTCTCGCAACTCAAGAAATTCATGGATGGACAGCAAAAGATGAAGAAAATTGGCGTAAATATAATGAATCATTTGAAAAAGATACATCTTTGGAAAAGTCAATACCCAAAGAACATGTATCATATATAGAATTATATAAGAAAATTGCAAGAATAAATAAGACCTTATAAATAAAAAAGCAGAATTAGATAAAGAAAAAGAACTTATTATGGGCAAACAGAAATAAAATCGTATAAGAAAATATGTTAGATAGATATAATATCATTTTCTTTAGTAGACAGAATACCAATTATTAGTAATAAAGTTTTCTCCTCAAGACAGCATTTTTTAGGCAACCTATATATAATTCTAAGCTATCTGTTCAAGTTTTTCTTTTATAAATTCGCTTTTTACTTTTAGATCTATAGAATTCGTCTTTAATCTCAAAATATTTGGATGTGCAGAATCTAGCATAATCTCTCCTGTATTTTTCTTTATGACTCGAAGAATCTTGTCTATATTAAGTTTTGATAAATCTCCAAATTCTATGCTAACAATTCCATTTTTTTCTCGTAAAGATACAATAGAAAGCATATTACAGATGATACGTATTTTAGATAGACTTAAAAGACTGTTAACTTCGTCTGGAATAGGACCAAATCTGTCGTACATTTCATTATAAACAGCATCAAGCTCGTCTTGAGATCCAATTGATGCAATTTTTTTATACAGTTCCATTTTTGTTTCAGCATCTTGAATATAATTTTCAGGAATAAAGCCTGTATACTCGAGTTCCAAAAGAACTTCTTCTGGAGCATGCCAGTTACTATTTGAAAGTCTCTCTATGGCTGTATTTAACAGCTGAAGATACATTTCAAAACCTACAGCATAAACATCTCCACTTTGATCTTTTCCAAGAAGATTTCCTGCTCCACGAATTTCCATATCTTTCATGGCAATCTTAAAACCAGAACCTAATTCTGTAAAATCACTTATAACTTGCAGACGCTTCATAGCAACTTCACTAAGAGCCTTATTTTCAGGATAAAACAAATACGCGTAAGCTTTGCGGTCACTACGTCCTACACGTCCTCTAAGCTGATATAACTGGCTAACTCCATACATATCGGCACGATCTATAATAATAGTATTTACATTCGGAATATCTATTCCATTTTCAATAATAGTTGTTGCAACAAGAACATTAAATCCCCCCATTTTAAATCGCCTGAAAATATCATCTAATTGATCGCTAGTCATCTGTCCATGAGCAATATCGATCATCATTTCAGGAACAAGCTGTTCCAGTTTTGTTCTTGTAGCTTCAAGAGTTTCAACTCTATTATGAAGATAAAATACCTGTCCACCTCTCTCTACTTCCTGGCGGATAGCCTGTGCAACCTTTTCATCAGAATAAGCCTCTATTGCAGTTTCTATAGGTTGCCTATTATGAGGAGGTGTTGTAAGTAAAGACATATCTCTAATTTTCAAAAGGCTCATGTGTAATGTACGTGGAATTGGCGTTGCACTCATAGCAAGACTATCAATATTAGTTTTCAAAACCTTTAGTTTTTCCTTGTCCTTAACACCAAAACGCTGTTCCTCATCGATAATCATTAATCCTAAATCCTTATACAAGACATCTTTTTGGATAATTCTGTGAGTACCTATAACTATGTCAATTTTTCCTGCAGCAAGTTTTTCAATTACCTTTTTCTGTTCTGAAGGTGATACAAAACGGGAAAGCATAGCAATCTGCACTGGAAAATTTTTAAATCGTTCAATGCAGTTTTCATAATGTTGCTCGGCTAAAATTGTTGTAGGAGCCAAAAATGCAACTTGCTTTCCTCCCATTACAGCTTTGAAAGCGGCTCTCATTGCTATTTCTGTTTTTCCATAACCTACATCACCACAGACTAATCTATCCATAGGAACAGGACGTTCCATGTCATTTTTTATGTCTTGAGTTGCTACATACTGATCTGGAGTATCTTCATAAGGAAAAGCCGCTTCAAATGCAGCCTGCCATTCTGTATCCTTTGGAAAAGCATACCCACGGGAAGCCGTACGCTTTGAATACAAATCTATAAGCTTTTCTGCAATTTCTTCAACCTTTTGCTGAACTTTTGCTTTACGAGCATTCCAACTCTTAGAACCAATTCTGTCAAGACGAGGTTTTTCTGATTCACTTCCAATATATCGCTGAACTAAATTTACTTGCTCTATGGGCACAAAAACAAATTCTTCATCCGCATATTCTAGTTTTATGTAATCACGTTCTGTTCCCATAGACTTTATTCGTTCTATACCTTTAAAAAGTCCAATTCCATTATTTACATGAACCACATAATCACCTGGGGTCAATTCAACAAAAGTATCAATAACCTTTGATTTTGCCTTGCGAATTGATTTTGGAGCTGCCTTTTTTCTTCCAAAAATTTCATTCTCTTGAATTACTAAAAGTTTTTCATCCGTAATTGAAAAACCTTCTGTAATGGCAAATGGAAGAACTTCTACAGGATAAAGGTATTTTGAATCAACAGATAAAAAATCCCTTACAACTTCTTTTATTCGTAAACACTGATTTTCACTATCAGCAAAAATATATATATGCCAACCTTCATTTTGTAAAGATGTCAATTGCTCCTTAAAATAATTGATATTTCCAAAAAAACTCTGAGGTGCTTCACTTTGAATGTGAAATGAAGACTTTGACATATTGTTTTCAAATGACTCTTCTGATTCGAGAGAATGAAAATGGATACGCTTTATGTGTTTTTGTATGATTTGATTAAAATCATACAAAACTAATTCTGGACGTAAAACTGGAAATTTTTGCCTCGCTGACCTATATGAAATAGAATATTCATTATTTAAAAGTTTTTGAGCATTACACAATCGTTCATAATCCATACAAAAAACACAAGAGGATTCATCTATATAATCTAAAACTGAATAACTAGAATCCCACAGAATACCGTAAAAAAATTCTTCTCCTTCTGACATTCTGGTAACAGACAGCTCTGCAAGGATACGTTCCTTTTCTTTTTTGGCCTCTTCTGTTAGTCCAAGGTGAATATATTCTTGTTCTAAAGGAACCTGTTTGCTTTCTTTGTATGATGCTTGAGAAAATGAAGAGTGAATGCTTTTTTTTCGGTTGGCATCATAAATTGCAAAATCATTTGAAATTCCTACTTCATCCTCTTTTTTAAAAAAATTATCAAGTTTTTCACATAATTCATCTGTCCATACAACTTCTTTCATTGGATAAATAATAAGACTTTCACAATTCTGTTTTGATGATTGAGATTCTGCATCAAAAAGTTTAATTTGATCAACAGTATCAAAATCAAACACTATACGGCTGGCAAATGATTCTCCTGGCATAAAAACATCAAGCACTTCACCTCGCAATGCAAATTCTCCTTTTACAGTAACACGTGGTACTCTAATATATCCCTGCTCAATAAGACGGTTAGCAAGTTGTTCAGGATCTAATTTTTGACCTTTGCGAATCTTTGTAATGATACTTCTTATGTATGAAGGTGATGGAACTGGAGAAAGCAAGGCTCTCAGTGGAATTATAAACACCCTCGGATTTTCTGTTTTAGGATTTTTTGATGAAAGCTTTGAAAGTACACAGGCTCTCTGCCCAAAAACAGAAGAACCTTTTGCTGCGGGACGATATGGTAAAGTTCCCCACCAAGGCATTTTATAAACATTTATGTCGCCATTACAAATTGTATTGAAGTCAGACTCAAATTCATCAGCTTCTTTTTCTGAAGATGCAATGACAATAAAATCTTCTTGAAAACTATCATGCCTAATATCATACTGCTCATCATGGATTCTGTCTAAAATTCTTCTCTGCATGTATTGTGCCATATAAAAGGATGACAAACTGCCTTTTAATCCAAAAATATCTGCAGGATATGAAACTTTATCATCTGCAATTTGTGTTACAGATGAATAAAAAGATTCGTAAGATTTTAACAAAGGAAAAAGTGATAAATTATTTTTCATAAACAACCGATATTCAAGTAAAGAAATTTAACTAAGTCTGATATACAGACGGGAGTTATTACTGTGAAACGAATACTAATATGTATTATAACAACTATTCTTGTTTTTGCCCATACACATGCATCGGAATCTTTATCTGATAATGCAAAGGTTTCAATCAAGTTTTACGATAGAACAATGTATTATCCAGGAGATTCTGAAAATAATCCTGTAAAAATTCATATTACAGTTGCAAATACAGGAAGTGAAACACTTCGATTTAAGATGGCGGATGACCACATGTTCAGCATTGATTTTAATGCATTTGATGTAAAGAACTCTCAGCTGCCATCTACAAATGCCCTTGTTGAAAAAAGAACAACCAGTCAAGCAGTTTACTTCAGAGAAATTGCTCTTGAGCCAGGAGAAGAATATTCCTTTGTAGAAAACTTAAAAGAATTTTTGGATGTAAAACGCGCCTCAATTTACTATGTAGATTTACGATTCTATCCAGAACTTTATAATAAAAAAAATCAATATATAATTTCTAATCGCTTGAGTTTGGAAGTTCGCCCTTCTCCAGCTTCTGCTTCATCTTCTAAAATTCCTGTTGCTGTTTCAACGGCAGCAGTGTTGCAACCAGAAGAAATCAGTCCAGATAAAGTTATAGAACAGACTATCATTGCCCGACAAAGAAGCTTATGGGATCAATATTTTCTTTATATGAATCTTGAAGAAATGCTCAAGAGAAATCCAGCTAGAAGCAACAGATATAATGCTGAAAGTGCAGACGGAAGAAATCAGATGCTTGCTGCATTCCGCTCAGACTTGCAGCAGAATAGAATTGATTCAGATATAGTTGCAATTCCTTCTAAGTTTGAAATTGAAACAACTACATATTCTCAAGTTGAAGGAAGTGTAAAAGTCTTGGAATACTTTGACAATGGGACTTTTATAGAAAAAAAGAGATATACATATTACGTCCGTCAGAGAGACGGTATATGGCAGATTTATAATTATTCCGTAGATAATTTAGGTACAGAATAAATTATGGCAAGCTCAAAAAGTGCAAAGTATTTTTGTGAAAACTGCGGTGAGGAAGTAGCAGCAAATGCGCGCTTCTGTCCTCATTGCGGAAGATTTTTTTCTGCAGTCAGATGTCCACAATGTGGACACATGGGGGCTGTGACAGCTTTTAAAGATGGTTGTCCAAAATGCCATTATGCAATGACACCTGATGACATTTTCGGTACAAGTCATTCTGAATCTTATTCTCACAAAAATATAACAAATTCATCAAAATCTGTTAAAAGAAAAACAAAAGATAAATCTATACAAAAATTCAAGCAAGTACGGAATGATGATGCTCCTATTTGGCTTTATATTGTAAGCCTTGCAGTTTTATTTGCCATAGTAGGAATTATATTTACTAGAATGGGATTTTTTTAGAAATCAATTACAAAATACATTTTTCATTATTGACCAAAATAAAAAAATAGATATAATATTACGATATAAGCCCGGATGGTGGAATTGGTAGACACGCTAGTTTCAGGTACTAGAGCTCTAACGGGTGTGCAAGTTCAAGTCTTGTTCCGGGCAATAGATACAGACCGCTTTTTCAGCGGTCTTTTTTATTGCCTTTTTGTCATTTTTATAAAATGTAATTCTTTGTATTACAATAATTTATTTTCCAACCGCAAGAAATATTCCGCATAACCTCGGTTTTGAGACTTTGCATTAATTGCCTTCATTTGCCCTCATTTTACATAAAAAATGCGGTCATAATGCGGTCGTAATGCGGTCATGGGAACCTGCACTTTCAAGGGGCATCAGATATGGGAGTAAAAATCAGAATCAGAAGGGGCATTGTGCATATTGTCACAGTGTCGGGTGGAATCAGAACGGAAGAATCCACAGGGTTGCATGTTTCGGAAAATCCGGAACAAAACAAAGAGATCATGAAGCTTGCTGAGCTTATGAGGAGCAAGAAAGAGCTGCTCTTAATACAGGGACAGAACGGCATTACACCGCCGGAGTCTAAGCTTTCGCTTTATGAGTATGTCGAAAAACAGAGCCTGTTAAAAAGGGATTCCATCATATATAAGTGTCTCCCCTATCTCGACAGATTCGGCGGCAGGCGCATAAGGCTTATTGACATTACTCCGGGATGGTTTGAGGATTTTCAGGAACGTATAAAAAAGGATTCGGGATTAAAGTCAGCGCATACACAGGAAAAATACTGCTGTTTAGTACGGCAATGCCTTAAAAAAGCCGTTCGTGACGGACTTATTACCCGTGATCCGTCGAGCGGAATAAGGCACATATCAGTGCCGGACAGCAAAAAAGAATTTCTTTCTTTGGAAGAAGTCCGAAAGATGGCGGTTACTCCTTATTCCAGAAAGGGCTCAATGCCTGAATCTTTACAGACCGAAATCCGCAAGGCTTTTCTTTTCGGCTGCTGCACGGGTTTCCGCATTTCTGATTTAATCCAATTAAAATGGAAAGATGTTGATTTCCAAAGAATGGAAATAATAAAGAGACAGAAGAAAACACGTAAGCTCGTAGTAGTACCTGTCAAACCCACTACTCTTGCCATAATTGGAGAATCAGAGGGGCATGACATAGACTCACTTATTTTTCCTGAACTGGCAAAGACCAGAACTACAACAAACCGTTACCTACACGGCTGGGCAGAAGCCGCAGGAATACGCAAGAACGTAAGCTGGCACACGGCACGACATACGGATGCAACACTTCTGCTTGAATATGGTGCAGATCTGTACACTGTCATGAGGTTGCTTGGTCATACTCGCATTCAGACTACAATGCAGTATGCGGTGGTATCAGATAGAAAGAAAAAGGATGCGGTTGCAGCCGTGCCGGAGTTCATAACAGAACAGGATTCCATGCTGACGGTATAAACAAAATAAACTTTATCCTTGCCAAAATGTAATACTTTTTGTATTATATAATTATGGATTTTGAATGGGACGAAAACAAGAACGAAAAAAACAAAAAGAAACATGGAATTTCTTTTGAAACAGCTGCTCTTGTTTTCGCCGATACAGAAAGGGTTGAAGTTTTTGACAGTTTCCACAGCACCATAAAGGAAGAGCGCTTTATTACCATCGGAATGGTCAAGGACATTCTTACAGTCGTGTTTACGGAAAGAGGTGATGTGACTCGCCTTATTTCCGCCCGCATTGCAAATGCAAAAGAAAAGGAGATTTACTATGGCAACAGTTAAATATGTACTTGATACGAACGTAAAGCCCACAGAAGAGCAGATTGCAGAAATTGATGCCGCATCAAAAATGCCTGTTACTTATGACGAAGACAGTCCAGAATTCACCGATGAACAGTATGAGGAATTTGCACGACAGGCACTCCTTCAGCGTGAAGAGCGTAAACGTCAGGTTGTTGCTATCCGTCTGCTTCCACGTACAATCGAGAAAGCAAAGAAGCTGGGTAAAGGCTACACGGCCATTCTTAGCAGGATGATTGACCTTTGTATTGACGACAAGGAACTGCTGCAGAAATGCTTATGAAAATAAGCAAAGGTAGATTACGAGGTAAAGGTGCAGCAAGCTGTCTAAACCTACCTGCCACGGAATTGTGCAAGATACTTTCTGACAAACTAATTACTTTCCTTCAAGACATCTTATCCGACTATTACGCCCAGCATGGCAAAAAGGAAACCTTACTGGACTCCTTAACAGGAGTCCTTTTTTTCTTGTCTAGCGGCAAAAGCGTTTCCAGATTCATAATTGAAAAGATACTGTCAGAATGACGCTATCTAAATTAGTAATAATTCTTTTATGCCCTGAGTCGCAAAGATTGATTCAGGGCATTTTTCTCTATACAGATTCGGTCCAACACCAATAGATAAGAAATCCTTCTCTAGTTGCAATTGAGTCAGCGCGCAGAGGAAGAAAGTAACAGCCTTGGATTTGTACGACATATTTATCCACTATGTCAGAAGGTATAAATACTCCTATTTTCGGCAACTGGTGATTTATTCCAACCTCAGTAAAAATGGGGATGCAAGGATAAGGAGGATTTTTATCTAGTATTCCTTTGTTCTGAAAAAACCAACTAATACAAGGAAGAATTTCAGGGTAAGCCCTTGTAGCAAACCCAACAAGAATATCCCTGTGATTTTTATCAATAGGAACCATTAGAATCTTCCCGATAGAAGTATAGGAGAATGAATCAAGAACGGTATTGCTAGAAAAAGTCCCCCCAGCCCAAGAACCCCCAGAGATTCCATAGACAAAACTTCTTGCATTCATAATAATACGGTCAGTATTCCTGTCTGCCGTAGCCCAGCAACAAATGTTTCCAGAGCCAACGGATGTTGTAAGGCCTATATATATATACCCCTCCTCATCGGGTTCCATATCGGAAAGGTAAAAATTAAAAGAGAGCCATTGGTCTGTCCACGAAAAATTTGCAGGTCTGTTAAAGGGGTCCTGCTGGAAAGACAGATATTTACCAGTTGTAGAGTCTGGAGCATTGAAACCTAACAAGAAGACAGCCTGAAATGCCCCTGTTTCCTTTGATTTTCTGCAACTCCATGCCGCCCATGTCGGTGCTGTGTTTGACACAAAATATGTTAAAAGAAAGAATGTTTTTCTGTCTTGTTCAGTATTGTTAGGTTTTATCTTTATTACTGCCATATTTTTAGGTAGAGAAGGAGGATCCCCGTCCCATGTCAATGCTGTCAGTTTATCAAGATTTGCCACAGCTATATGAGCTCCTCCTGAATGCCCAGTAGGGGCAGATTTTGAAGCAGTCCCAGTTACAAGAATTGATTCCTGTTCTGCAGTTAAGCGATAAGAAGCGTTGCTCATGCAGTTAAAAGCCCAATCTCCATTTGAATAAGGTCCCCTAGCCTTATTATCTTTATCTTTGGTACTTTGACCAGTATTTGCAAAATTAGAAACTGCAAAGGCTGTACCATTCCACATGAATACGGCTGAACATCCAGCTGAAACAGGCTTGCTGTCGCTTCCCGTCTCAACCGTGACGGAGCCGCCATCAATGCACGCATATACAGTGACGGTGCATCCTGCGTATGATGCTCCGCCCAGAGTTATCGTAATGCCGGGAGTAACGGCCATTATCCTTGCGTCATAGTCCGCCCTGCCCAGAGTACAGTCTGAATCTACCTGTATGGGCCTTGAGCGGATCCATGGCATTGCTATGTTGTCTGCAACCTCAGCAGCCGTAAGCCGCCCTTTGTTTTCTGCCGTTTCCTTAACGACAGTTCCAATCTTTGTCTTGTATCCTGTTAAAGCAGGGACTTTCAGCCCGTCAAGGGTTAAATCAATTACCATTCATAACCTCCTCAATATCCAGTCCTGGAACCTCTATGAAAGGAAAACCTTCCTCCTCCGGCAGATGACGGAGCATGTTCCTGTATTTCCTTACAGTTTCCCTTTCAGAATCTCCTATAGGAAAATCAGGCAGCATGTACTTGTCGGTATTTTCCAGAAGGGAATCCCGCAGGCTCCTTACCTCTTCCGATGCTTCCTGTACGGTCATCTGCCCTGCACTGACCTTTTCCTCAATACTCATGCAGACTAACTTTCCGTCCACAAGCTTCATTCCTTCTGGAATCTTCTCAATGCCGGCAGAAAGCTTTTCTTCTAAAGTCATCTCAACAGTTTTTTCTTCTTTCTCATCCCATTTGAAGCCGCTGGGAATTTTCAAAAGGCCTTTTGAAAAAAGAGCCTTATCTGAAAGTCTTTTCCAGTCCGTATCATACAGTTCAACGGAATCACCTACACGGCCGCAGAAATTTTCAACTGCAACAGCTCCAGCAGGAAGCCGTCCGTCTCTGGCAACGGCACCGTGTCCTGTTATGAAACCTTTATCGACTATAATATATTCCATTTTTTTATAACCTCCTTACTCTGTTCTTCTCCAAATCCTAATTGCCATGTTCTGCGGCGTAACATGTGAACTTTTTCCATAGATGGAACTGCTTCTGGAGGCATCAAGGCTAAAGTGAAATGCCATATCATTTCCTGAACCTCCATCAGATAGTCCTCGGTAATTTGAAACAGCAAACGCTCCTGATGCACTCGTATTGTGACCCCGTTCGCACTGGATATTGTTTATTGATCCTGTAATATTCGGGAGTCCTTCCTCTTGGACTACTCCGAAAGCTGCGGAATTTTCGCCAATAACACGCAGGAAATTATCTGAAAACAGATGGCTTATATCTTCCCACGTACCGAATCCGTACAACTCAGCAGGATTCAGTTCACCCGGAAGCTGAATGTATGGTTCGCCCACAGGATGTGCTGACTGCCTTGAAATGTCGGTAGCAATTTTTGTTATTATGTTGCTACGTACAAAGGATGTGTCCGCAGCGTCAAAGATAAACCACGGCTTCCTGTAGTCAAGGCTTCCCCACGGAAGCCTTTTTCTTGTAACGTCCCTAAAGGTTCCTTCCGTCTCTGCCGTAGTGCAGTCGATCATCAGCTCGTCAATAAGAAGCATTTCCATGACTTCGTTTATCAAAAGTTTTACACGTTCAGTTCCGAAAGAAGAACGGGGAAAGCTTATTTCCTGATTGCCTATGAAAAACCGAATGTAGCCCGAATCTTTGACACATGCAATGTGAGTCCATCCTTCAGGAGCTGAAATGCGGACGGTAGAATTTCCACACCTTACAAACCACCCTGCAGAAGCTCCGATACCGTAAGGATCATTTTCCATCCAGTATCCGGGGAGACTGTATGGAAGTTCATCATCGGCATAAAATAAACTTACAGAGTCCTTTTCACTTACGGCTGAAAAGTAAGTTCCTACATGGTCTGGAAGGAAATTTACCCAGAAATCCACCGTCCAGCAGTCGCCTTCAATTACATGACTAAGTTTAAAGGCTCCGTAAACAGACTTTCCGTTTCTGACAGCAGGGGAAAAATCCCTTTCATTCGTACTGTCGTCAGCTCCTTTAAACTTATACGAAACTTTTACAGTATCTCCGACAAGTACTATGGAAGACTCGCCCTTCTGGTCTAACAGGTTCCCGTCAAAATGATATACACGGGAACTGTCGGAGATGTAAGGAATTCCAATGTCATGTCCCTCAATTCCCTCAACATAGCCGTTACCGTTGGTTATTACAAGACTACCCGAAGATCTTATACTTTCGGTTATGATGCCGTCCGTAGAATATTTAGAGCCAAGTTCCCATTCTGAATCCAGTGATTTCCGGCTGTCAAAATACAGACCACTGGAAGAAAGCCTTGCACGTAAAAGGCTTTCTGTTTTTTCCTGAATGATAACTTCTCCGTTTATAATTGTAGCTTCTGCGGATACATCAAATGATCCTGCCACAAAGTGGACGTGATAATTTACAACTTCCTCACGGTCATTTACGACAGGAATGACTTCTATGAATTCTTTGTCTCCTCCAACCCTGAAATGTCCTTCATAATGCTGCTTTCCGTAATCGTCGATAAAAGTTGAAAGATCCCACAGGTTGTTGTTCCGACCCATCGCACCCTGAAAGATGGCACCCATGTTTGCACAGAGTGCGGAAAGCTGGGATATATAAGCCTTCTTTGCGGTCTCATTTGCACGGACTATATCCTTGATGTTCGTACACAGTGCAGTTGCGGTAATTTCAGAACTTCCGCTTTCTCCAGCCTCGTTACAGGCGGAAACCTTAAACATATAGGCTGTATCTACAAGATCTTTCTGTTCCTGGCCTTTTAAAGGCATTGTCTGAATGTAAACACCGTCAGTCTCTACAAAGCCTTTCCCGTCCTTGTAGTTTTCTTCGTTTCCTTCCGGATCTTTGCTTACCGATGGCTTAAACCAGTCCTCATCAATATCAGGCCGCCTTATCTGCACCCGATACATTACGGTTCCGTATACCGTCCTTTTATCAGATCTCTGAGGCTGGGACATCATGAGTGTCAAGGTTCTGTCAGATACCCTTGTATATATGTATGGTGGCTGGAGTCTCCATGTTCCATATCCAGAAGCATCTACTGTCGAACAAGTCCATTCCTTTGATTCCTTGTCACAGACAGATACGGCTTTTACCCTGAACCGCCATGTAGCAAACTCATCTGCTTCTGGATAGCCGAACAGCTCACGGTCAAAGGAGAACGTCATAAAGTTTGACTTACTTTCGCCTGCTTCATTCCATTCGTTTCCGCCATCCGTAGAGTACTCCACCTTGTAATACTGGACGGTATTCTTCAACCCAAGACCAAGCGGCGGCCAGTAAAGCGATATTCCGTCTTTCTCAGCAACAGCATCCAGCCTTGCAACATCATCAGGATTTTGAAGTGGTGCCGTACCTGCGGAGATTTCTCCTATGGCTGCCGTTATGTCCGTAGGGTCAACATATTCCCTTACGTCCTTTAGGGTAAGCAGAGAGCTTTCAGGCTTTTGAGTTATGTTTGACTTGTATACAGGCAGTTCCCCGTATTTATATACGGCATCGTTATATTCGGTAAGGGTAAGCGTTGCCCCTTCGCCCGCCGGCTCAATGCCCGTAATCAGCATTTTTGTAGATACAAGGTCAAAAGACCCGTCTTCCATAAGAGTTCCAAAACTGAGCGTGTCACCTTCTGAAGGACATACTTTATCCGTGTAGTTTACGGAATCCAGCACTTTCAACATGTTCGTTTTCCCGTTACCTGAAACTTTAAGGGCTAGGATTCCACCAGTCTGGCTGCATTCGATTATTATGCCTGTTTCTCCTGCCTCTGGGAAATCTACAGTTCCAAAAAGTCCTATGGAATCAAGCTTTCCTTCTTTCCATGAAAGACTTTGAATGACTCCATGCCCAAGTCCGATGCATAAAACAGGATGCTGAAGCTGAACGCAGTCAAAAAGAGAGTAAAATACACCTGCTGCACCGACTTTTACAGTTGCCGTCAGTGGACGTGCAATTTCTTCCGCCATCCGTCTCCATGCATATTTATATGCCTGATTAAAGTCCGTTATATAAGACAGGGAGACTGGGGAAAGCGTATCAGTAGAAGGCTTGTACTCCCTGCCGTTTCGCATGAATGTAACACTGTCAGTGTCAAAACCCGCATCCCTGTTTACGTATGTAACCCTTACACCATCTGCAAGACGCTTTATCTGTTTTACGGCCGTAAGGCTGAGTATGTTATCAGGGGTAAGCAGGGCTATGCTGTAATCCCTGCCATTGTCTATGTAAACTTCTATTTTCCCTGTCATTTCATTTATGACAAGGGCTGCATTGCCATTTGAGACAAGTGAATCTATGGTAGACTGTTTTGTCGCCGACTGTGAGATTGCGCCGTCAGCGTAAAAACTTTCTTTTTCGCAGTATTCATACCAGGTACCGAAACTTTCAAGGTCAATCTCCGAATCATCATATTGTGACGGACGGTGAACGGGACTGGTAAGTATTTCAAAAACCCATGCGGCAAGATTTCTTGTAGGAACCCTTTCATCTGTCCATGACCGTGAATCTTTATCCCAGACACGGCAACAGCCTGTCACTGTAATAGATATCTTGTCAAGCTTTCCGTCGGTTACGGCAGAAGATTTTACCTTAAGGCCTATTCTTGTGCATTTATCCCTTAAATCTGGCTCCAAAGGAACCGCCGGAACAAGGGAACTTTTTGAACTCTTTGCATAGTCAAAACACGTTGTCTGAACTGCCATAAGGTAACAGGCTTCGCGTCCGTTACTCTCACGTTCCTGTGTAGTACGCCTTACCCTTACGCTGATATTTTTTCCATAAGCCTGTGATGCATTAAAATCCTGCACGGCTGAAAAACGCATCTGTACTTTTGAATTTCTTGTAAATGTATTGCTGTAAGTTCCGTTCTGATTGAATCCACCTGTAAAGTTAATCCAGTCTGATTCCTTCGGGTTGTCTACGTTTGTCCATTGGACTTGGATTGTAGCACTGGTATTCTGCCAGTTCCCGGAATTGCCGTTAAACCATGTAAGTCCGTCAAACAGTATTATGACTTCTACGGACATGGCATTGCCTGGAAGCTGCTTTACAAGTCCCGTCTGCCATTCATCAGTGATAGTCTGCCTTTCTGCGGCAGATCCAGATTCGTACCTGTGCGGAATTTCTTCCATGTACTCAGTCATGAGGATTTTGCTTTCAAATCCTTCTGTCGTAAACGGTCCATTCTGGGCAATTTCTATAATATTTTCATCATCATAGAAATTGCCGCTATCAAATTTAAATACACCGTTCTGCGGATAATCCGTGTTGAAAGTCTTTACAACATTTGTTCCTATCTTTATTTCCCTAATTCGTAAAGGTGCAAAACCTGCTTCAAGAACAAGATAATAGTAAGAATCCTTGCCGTCCGTGCCCATTATCTTCATGTGGTCAGGACAGAGCTTGTACGGAGTAAAAAGAGTATCGCCTATTATGTAAGGAAAAGTCTGCCCTGTTGCCGCCTGATTTGAGGCTCCTTTTACCCATGGAAGTTTCTGGACTGCCGAATTGCCAGCCGATTTAGTACCGAGCTTTTGGTTATCCTGAAGCTTTGACAGGGACTTCATCATGTCCTTGGTCTTCTTATAGGCATAGACTCCGACACCGACGGCAACTGCAACTGCGACTACTGCCGTAACGACAACGGCTGTAACTCCTCCTGGAATTCTTCGGATATATATTATGTCAGACTCATTTACAATACTTTCTGGTAAAAGACGCTCTCCAGCCCGTAGTATTATGTATTTATCAAAATCAAGAGAAATATTGTCGGAAATTTTTCCATTAAAGGAATAAAGGGAATAGTCACTTCCTATACCATCAAACACATAAACCGAAGCCATAAATCCCCCTGACATTAAAAGCTTTTATAGGATGGACGCAGACACCCCTGTCATAAGTAGCGTGTATCATAAGGCGGTCGTCAAGAGCCACCGCTATATGAAGTTCTCCCTTTGATTCTATTTCAATTACAGTACCACGCTCAATTCGATTAACAGGATACAGTCCTAAAGTAGGAGCAAGACCGCTCAGCTCAAGATCATGTGTTGTATAGAGTACATCCCGAAGATAATGCCCAAGCCTTCGCTCTACTTCTATTGCTATTCCGTAACAGTCATAACCTCCGTTACCTCTGCCATGTTCCTTATATGGCTTTCCCAGCAAATCTTCTATATCCATGACATTACAGTCATTATGTGTTTCCCCGGTTATTGTCAGAATCGAAGACATTAGGAGGGAACACCATCCCCATCCGATCATCATTTGTAAAGCTTATCTGCAAATCCATGGAGCCTGTTACGGTCATTGTTCCGTACTGATGGTGAAATATCCTTAGCGGTGCAACTTCCCCACTGGCAATCATTACTCCCACAATATCCACGGTCATAAGGTAGTCGCCAAGGCGGAAAAGCTCAGGCAGGGAATTGCCAATCAGTGACACCCTCAGCTCTCCGTTCTGCAGGACACCGCCTGTTACTTTTGGACGGGAATAGGAAAAATTAGAAGGAAGATAAGTTTCACCGTCATACTCTACAGCCTCGTTATTATTGACAAGAAGAAGATCTCCGTAAGAATCGTGGTGAAACTTTGCAAGATATTTCAATGCATAGTTTCCGCTATGACTCAGGGTTGCATAAAGCTGTTCTGCCGTCATATAGCCGACTCCCTGACATTCATCGTAACGTCAACGAAATTTCCGTTTACATCCGGTGAAGGAGGTTCTGAGAACATGTATGAGACAAGTTTTTCACCGCCGTCAAGAGACTTAAAATAAAACGGAGCTGAGCCACCGCCCAAAGTATTATTGTACCAGTCATCAAAGACCGCTTTCTGCTTTTTAGTCATGTGTACTCCAAAAGAATACGTTTTTGGTGTAAACGTATTCTTTGAATACTGAAGTACTATCCCGCTGTCACTTTCCGTCCTTACTACATTGTCATCATACCCCGGCTCAATTCCATAGGCTTTATCGGGTACTTCTTTCGGCCACTTGTAAATTATCATAAAACCACCGTTCCTTTTTGTGCTACTTCTCGCCCGGAGAATCCAGTCTCATATCCACCCCTTGCCATCTGTAAGTTTATATGCTGGTCAAGAACCTCGATTGTAAGGCCACCTTTTTCCTGTTTTGTGTTCACCTTTGCCCTTCCACCCATGTAGTTGTTTACGGAAACGTTATATCCTCCGCCCTCGCCTTTTCCGTTAAGAGTATTCCACAAATCCGCCTGCTGTGCCCTTGTAAGAATCATTTCTCCAGAGTTTACGTTTGCCTGCACCTTGTCGCCGGTCCAGCTGTTACCAGGAACGATACCACCAGTTGCAAAAGAAGGAGGCTTAGGTTTCTGTGCAAGTGCTACACCAAGCTGGGCGGCACCAATAGAGCCTACAATACCTGCAAGGGCAATTCCTAAGATTGGATTTCCTGCACTTGAAAGTGCGGACACAACAGCTTTTGCAGTCTGGGCAACGATGGAAGCACAGTTTTTAGTCCACTGCCATAAGTCACTTTTATATTGCTGCCTTGCTGCATCCCTTTCTATGTCAAGTTTCTTCTGTGCATATTCCTCATCGGAAAGAAGACCTTCCTCATGCTTCTTTTCCAGTTCTGCAAGTTCAGCCTGCCTGTCAGCTTCCGCCGCCTTTCGGTTTATCTCTGAAAGAGTTCCAAGCAGTTCTCCAAGCTGGCTTGCAAACTGCTGCCCTGTCTGAATCCTTTCCTGCCAAGCCGCCTTGTCTATTGCCTTCTGTTCTTCGGCTTCCTGCCTTTTTGCCTCGGTAATCTGCCTGTCTATTGCTATGGTTGCATCCCTTACACGCTCTTCTATCTTTATGCGGTCGTCCGCCTGAAGGTTTCTGTTTGAAAGAAGTTCCTCTGCCTGTGCAATGAGTGCAGCCTTCTGCTGTTCAAGGATTTCGGAAAGCTTCATCTCCTCCTTTTCAGCAGATTCGTCAATGGCCTTTTCCACTGCCCTGAGGAAATTCTGAACGTCTTCCTTTGCCTTTATGCCGCCCTTTGCATCGGCAAGCCGTTCGGCGGTCTCTTCCATCTTTCCGTACAGCTCTTCAAGGCTGCCGTGTATTTCCTTTTCCCAGTCCTTGTCTGGGTTTTCGGTGAGCAGCTTTACGAAGCCGTCCTGGTACTTTTTGAGGATGCTTTCCAGTTCAGAAACTTCATCTCCTCCGCCCTCGACTTCGCGCCGCCTGTCGATTTCCGCCTGTACGGCTTCAATTGACCTTGAAAGCTCCGCAACCTGCTGTTCCCATGTTGCAGGAGCTTTTGCCGCCTTGCCAGATTTTGAAGCACCGTTTCCCGCGCCTTTCTGCCATTTGCGCATCCTTTCGTAGATGTCCCGTGCACCTTCGGACTGTTCAAGTTCGTCAGGGTTCGCATCCTTTTCCAGCATTTCAAGGTATGCTGCGTAGGCTGCATTGTAAAGCCTCTGGTTCTTTTCGCTTTCTGCAATTGCCTTGCCGCTGCGCTCTTCAAGCTCTATCTTGCGCTGTTCCTTTTCTATCTGCTTGTTTGCGGCATCCACGGCGGCATCAATTTCCGCCTTTCGTGCATCAAGGGCTTTCTGCTTTTCCTTTTCCTGCTCTTCCTGGTACTTTTTGCTGTACTCGGAACGCACCTCGGACAGCTGCCTTTCATATTCCTGAAGCTGGTCGTACCACTGCTTTGCTTCGAGAAGGTCTACTGATGCACCGGCTTTCGTCAGCTCTTCATAGCTCTTTTCCTTGAATGCATCCAGAATCTGGAGCCTTGCCGTACTCTTGGACATTCCCGGAACCCACGATTCCACTGCACGCCCAAGGGATGCCTTGTAGAATTCCGCGGCTTCGTTCCTTCTTGCTTCCAGCGCCTTTGCAGCAGTGTCAAATGCAGAACTGTCCTTTCCTTCGGTTTTGCCGTCAAGGATGTCCTTCAGTTCCTTCGCTTCCTTGCGCGCCTGCTTTATGCCGCCTATGGTGTCGTTTATGCTCGTTATGAGGCTTGTCAACGCCCTTCGGATTGGTGCAACGGCCTTTTCAAGCCCTTCTCCAAGGTGTTCCTTAAGGTCTCCCCATGCATTCAACAGCTGCTGTGCGCTTCCCGTTGCCCTTGCCGTCTCCTCCGCCATGCCATTGTACTGCTCTGCAACAATCTTTACAGCTTCTCCGTTGCTCAGCTGTTCCTTGGTAAGGTTTCGTATTGCGGGGATCGCTTCGCCAAGTTCTCCTGCATTTCCTGCAAAAGTCTTGTTCAGGTTCTTTACCGCACTGTCAAGGGACATTGCACCCGATGCAGCCACGTCTATTGATGCAGACATTATCTTCATTATCTGTTCTTCGGTACGTCCTGCGGCTGCAAGCTGGGCCATCATCGGCAAAAGCTGTTCGTCACCGTATACGGATATGCTCTGGAGCTGTGATGCGTAGTTCTTTAGGTTCGTGACGTTTGCGCCGTTCAGGTACGGATTGTTCCGTGCTGCAGTCTCCAGAAGGGTTTCGGCATTCGCCTGCACCTTGTAGGCATCGGTCAGATCATTGATGACAGCGTTGCAAGTTTTAATAGCAGATATTGCACCATTAAACACCATCCCAATTGCACTTAAATCCTTGGAAAGGGATCCTAGGCTCTTCGTTTTTTTTCCAAAGGACGCAATCTCCTTTGAAACCTTCTTGAGTCCCTTTTCCGCCGATTTTGTGTCCGACGATATTACTATTGATGCGTTTGCTTTCTTTGCCATAAACAACCTTCTAGGAAACAGTCATTTTTG
The DNA here is from genome assembly GCA_947167345.1 of uncultured Treponema sp. Taxonomy (GTDB): domain Bacteria; phylum Spirochaetota; class Spirochaetia; order Treponematales; family Treponemataceae; genus Treponema_D. The sequence goes on along the minus strand of CAMVHR010000033.1, from coordinate 13,096 downwards.
CTTGTCAACATGACTGCAATGACATATAATCAATTTTAGGAGGCAATCTCTATGTATACGCTTTTCTGCATAATAGGAACTTTTTTCTACGTTTTGTTTCAGCCGGGCGTGCTTCCGTTTGTCATCGCTCTGGTACTGGTAATTGTTGGTTACAAAAAGGGATGGTTTGAAAAACAGACAAAAGAGGACTTGGACGACTTGGTTGATGTTGCAATCATGACAAGCCTTATGACCTCTGATGATCAAGACTAGTCTATGAACACGCTTTTCTGCATAATAGGAACATTTTTTTATGTTGTGTTGCAGCCAGAGGTACTCGTATTCTTGATAGCTGTATTCATAGTTTACCGAGAACATAAGAAAGGTACCTTTCAATCTTGCTGTCCTTTCCTTTGGATTTCAAATCAAGAATCGAGTTGTGACACTGAATCAAATCAAGGCGATGATTCAGCAACTTCTGTGCAGCTTACAGAGTCAGAGGAATAATAAATTGCAGGAGGTATTTCTATGTCTGGATATAAACACGGATGGTTTGATGATTAATCCAAAAAAGAATACTTGGACGACAGGGACTGACGGAGCCTTGCCGCCCTTTCACTCAAACCTTTCGTTGAATTCTTCCAGCATTCTGGTGGCATCCCCATCATCAAGGCTGCCAAGCCCTTCAAGGCTCCATGCCTCCTTTGACTTTTCCCGCCACTGTTCATAGGTCGTTCTGTCCGTACTGTCATAGGAACGGAGATCCATTACGTCTGTCAGCCTCGTTTCCCTCAGTCCGTCCATGAGTGCAAGGAACTTGTGCCAGTGCAGTGGCTTTCCGTCCACCCCTTTCCCCGTCATAAGGTCAATGCCGTACTGCTGCACGAATGCTGCATAAATGAGGTCTGCATCTACTGTGTAGTCCAGAATCTTTGGCCCCTTTTCCCCGAAACTTCTGGGCAGCAGAGACCGTGGACTTGCAAAGGCCATGAGTCCTGCCAGTGCAGCAACCCTGTCTTTCGGAATTTCATCTACAAACAGAAAGTCAAAGTTCCTTTCCTCATCCTTCCCGTTGCATATCTGCTGGAAGCGCAGCCAGTACTTGAACCATGTCTTGATTCTGTATGCCTTTCCCCCGACTTCAATGTGTTCCGGGGGATTTTCCTTGGTCAGGTTCATCATGCAGAAAACGGGTCAACCCATCCGGCTTCATCAGAAGATTCTTTCACGAACACGGGCTTCTTTGTTTCTGCATCGGGGTATGCAAAGCCCTTTTCCATGTGGCCGCCAAAGTTGATGTCCATTCCCAGTGTAGAATCAACGCCATTGAGAGTGGAAAATGTAAGGGCTGCTTCATTTTTCCATGCAAGGTAGCCCGTGACCGAAGATGCATCGGGGTCTTCTCCGATGGTCTTTTCCCTGCTTTCCTGCATGAACACGATGAGCACCTCGCACTTTGCCTTGTCTCCCACGGCAAGACCATAAAAACGGGGAAAGGCAAACTCATAGTCAGGTTCACCCTTGTACATTGTCAGTGCCTGGTTGAGGGACGGCTTGTATTTGATTACCTCTGTTGTCGGGTTCTCATTGTCAATGTAGTCGTAGTCCTGTGTTTCTGGGTTCAGGTTCAGTTCAAGGGCCGTCGATTTCCTGATTCTTATCCAGTCAGGCTCTTCAGGAGTTCCACCATTGAGGAAGATCCCAATCATGTACTTCTTTACCATCGTCTTTTTTTCTTTTTCCATATCGACCTCCTGTCATTCAAACGGATCTGTTTCGGACGGCATTCCGCCCTCTGTCCTTACAGTCACTTCTATTTCTGCAACAGTCATCTGCTTTTCAACCGTTCCTGCATCGGGGTAAAAGTCTGTCCTGTTTACGGCAACGTCAAGCACTGCTCCGCCAAGACTCCAGCCACCCCGAAGGACTTCGGCAACAGCCTTTGCATAACGGCACATCTGCCTAATCAGAACGTCATAGGCTCTTCCCCTGCAGACAATGCCCACTACAAATTTTTGGCTCTGTTCGGCATCCCCAATTGTTCCCTCGGACTCTTCTATGCTGTACGGTACAATCGCCAGCAAAACCTTCTGCTCATGCCTTGAAACATCTGCCACGCCAAAAAGGACTTTTTCGGGCATCGGCAGCGGAGTATCGCTGGTTTCTAGCCTTTCAAGGCAGGACGGCAGTTTTTCCTTGATGTACCTGCACAAAGAAGAACCGTTTTCTTCAACGCCTATTTCTTCCATGTCTTGTCAAGCTCCTTCTGTATCATTTTTTCGACTTCCGCCATGTATGCCCCTTTCCCTGCAAAGGTTTCGCCGGACTGCACGAATCCTCGGGGGTCTATGTGCACGCTTTTTGGACGTGCATAGAAGCCGCTGCCGTTCACCTGCAGCCATTTCCGCCTGTTGATGGAAATGTCGTTGCCGAATGACAGCGTTGCTATCCTTGCCAGAATAAGGTGGTTGTTTGAGGCGGCAGTCTTCGGATAGACGGATGCAGAAGTACCGTCTTTCTTAACCTTATAACCGTAAGTCTTTAAAAGCTCTCCTGAATGTCTTTTAGTAGTGGCACGGATAACTGTCTTTATCTGTTTTACGGTAGTCCTTGCCGCAATTCCGACAGTCTGCCTGCGGATGCTCTTAAGGCTTTTTGAAGTTTCTGAAAGACGCTCCTCCACGTCCTCTATGTCAGCACGGATGCTTATAAACGGTTTTTCAGACATTGTATATCCTCCATTCGTTTATCTGCTTCAAAAAACGTTCCTCATGGAAATTATTGAACACACGGGTTCCCATGTCGGCATAGGACGTGCTGGACACGGCAAGGTTTCCGCCCGAACTTTCCCAGTAAAGTGTTGCAAGCTGCAGGGCTGTAATTACAATCTTCTGTGGCACTGGATCATAACCGCCCCTGAACTTAACTTTTATTTTTTGATTGCTTGAAAATATCTCAGATTCCCCAGAAGGAAGGATTCTTGAAAGGTAATTCTTTCGCCACTCCCAGTCGTCTTCGGAGATTTCCTGTCCATTAATTTCAACAGAAACCAGCTCCTGACAGACGGAGGGAAGAACTATAGAATCTGTTCCGTCTCCTCGCAAACAGACTTCATAGTCCTTCATCTCAGGATCATAGCCCAGATATTTTGCTACCGTTTCCATGGCACTGTCAGCATACACCTGTGGCATCTGGGATTCTTCTTCAGGAAATTTCCCTGCAAACTCGCATAACATCTCTTTTGTTATGTATGCCATGGAAACCTCCTGCTATTCCTTCTTTTCAGGCTTCTTGCAAAGTCCTGCCTTTTCCCATGCGGTATACCGCTCTTCTGGAATGTCAAAAGACTTTCCTTTCTGCAAGACTCCAAGATCCGTATAAAGTGTTTCAAGGAATTCAGCCTTTACTTTCTTGCCTTCATTTTTTTCAGCCATCGCAATAAGTCTCCTTTTTCATACACAGTTACAGTGCCACCTCACGGCGGCACTGTAAAACACGCCTTTTAGAATCAGCCCATCTTGATGCGGCAGAATGCCTCTTCAAGGACTGGCTGTCCGTCCGCATAAGTCTTTGCACTGAATCCTACGGAAGGATAGTACTTTTCCTCAAGACGGCGGATTGCAATAGAGTCAACCATTGTCATCCAGTACTTTGAATAGTCGCCGAACATTCCGACATAAGCACCTGTTGCCATTTCAGCAGGAGCAAACTCGCTTTCTATTACAGGTGATCCGTCAAGAGTATCAGGATCATTTACTGTAAGGCCTGAGCGCCAGATGTACTGTCCGTTCTTGTCCTTAAGTGTAAGGAGCTTTGTTACTGTATCAGGATGGAAAAGCCATTCTCCTCTTGAACGGTAAACAGATTTTACGCTGCGTTTTGCCTTGATGATGTCGTCACCGTCAAGGGCTGTTGCAGAAGCAGCTGCAATGTCACGGGCGGTGCTTATTCCTTTGGCACTTGCAACGAAAAGGCCGAGAGGCTGACCAGTACCAGTTCCTGCGACAATACCCTTTTCAAGAGCTGAACGCATCTTGTATGAAAGTTTGTCGGCAATGAGCTGCTCAACGTTGAAAGCATTTGTCTTCAAAGTCTTGTCAGATACAGTAATGAGCTTTATGAGCATGTGTGCACCAAGCTCACGCTTTGCATATTCAAGATCCTCATCATCCTTGATGCTTTCAGGAATTTCAGTAGTCCAGTCAGCATCAGAAGCGTCGGTCTTTTCATAAGGAACGCCGATTCCGCTTGCCTTGCTAAGATGGACAGTGTAAACCCTGTCAAGAAGTGAGAACTTGCTTTCTGCAGGTGAAAGAATCTGCTTTACAAGTTCCTGAGGAGCAAGGACTGCTGCAGCCCCAGAGTCGTCAACGGAAAGAGTTCTCTTGTCCATGTCGGCGCGGATTTCACCAGTGCAAAGGTAATGGCGGAAAACCTCAAGCTGTGAGCCGTTCTTTCCGTTTCCACCTTCAGGATTTGCAAAAGGAACAGAGCTTGTAAAGCCTTTAAGCTCAAGCTCTCTTTTTTCCTTTGCAATAAGATCCGTAAGCTTGCGGACATCTTCAGACATTGCCTTGTACTTTGAATCCTCTTCTGCAGTAAAGGCGCGGATTTCTCCTTTATCGTCCTTACATCCCTCATTGAGGGTGCGCATTTCCTTAATGGTATGCTCGCGGACGTCAATCTTTTCCTGCAAGGAAAGCTTTTCAAACTCGTTCATATTTTCAATCTCCTATTGTGGTCTCTGCCTCAAGAATCTCAATTTCCCTAGCCCTGCCAAGATATGCAGGTTCAGAAGAAACAGGCTTTGGAACAGGAATAAATTTTTCAAGTGATGAGATGGCATTTCTAAAGACCATTACATCATCCTCATTTAGACAGTCATTTCCGCACTTTGCACGTGCAAGGACTGCAGAAACCTTGTCAACGTCAATACCAGCTTCCTTGAAAAGCTCCCTCGTACTGGCGGATGCATCGGGATAGGCAGGGAAAGCGACTCCAACACTGATTTCAAAAAGGTCAACGTCCAGAAGTTCCCTCAATGAAGGCTGATCACCTTCAAACCTTGTCCACTTATCCTGTACAACACGGAAACCGAAGCTGACACCGGGAACGTCACCGCGTTCTATAGCCTCATACACATCAGAAGCCCATGATGCATTGGAGAGCTCACATTCAAAATGAAGTCCGTCATCACGGTCTTCAAGTACAAGAGTCTTTGCGGATGACCTTCCAAGCACGTACTGGCTGTTATGTGCCCACATGCATATTATGTCACCGTCTTTTACGGATCTACTGAATGCACCTTTCCTGATGATTTCGACAAAGTAACCCAGATTCTCAGATTCCTTGTCGTAGGGTATCACACCCTTTATGAATTTCTTGCCGTCATCCTTGCTGCGCACCTCTACGCGAGAAGATACGCTGCAGAATGACAGCCCGTTGTTTTTACCTGCCATCATGCACCTCTATAAATCATGGTCACCTCAAAGGACGACCGAATAAATGTAATATTCCTGCAAGACACCTTCACGGACGGTTACGCTTGATGCAACGGTATCACCCCACCGCCTTCTGAAATGTGTAAGATCCGTTCTTTTGTTATGCCATTTTTCAACGGTATAGGAATTCCACGGAACAGGTCCAGGCATACTTTCAAAGACTTCCTTTTTCCATTCCTGTCCTGTTGCCAGTGCAAGGATTGCACACTGATCCTTGCAGAAAAAATCTTCCTTCAAGAAACCTTTGTTCCGGCTTTTTATGTAAAGGTCAAGCACATCTACCCTTCGCTGGTTGTGCCTTGCCTCGTTCCATTCCTCCGCAATGGAGCACAGGCACAGGAACAGGCAGCCGTAATTGCCTATTTTAGAAAAGTCTTCTTCCAGAAGCTTCCTGTTGTTCAGAAGGACGGTCTGCCATCCCGTGTATTTTTGCCTAACGTCACCCATCAGAAAGGACTCCTCAAAGCAGTATGTCCAGCCACCGCGGAACCCTTATTCCCTTCCAGTAAAGGAAGTACCCGCATATCTTCAGGACCACCAGGATCGTAAAAACCAGAATAAGCGCCGACAGCGTCTTTTTCTGCCTTTTCAACTGCATCTCGTAAAGCTTCATAGTCTCGTAGCAGCTGTTCAACTGCCCGCTGATATTCATCAAAGAGTCCGATAATGCCGTCGACTTCTCCTCCAAGGCTTTCCGCTCTTTCTCTGATACCGTCAATTCGTTCCGCACCTGCATCAATTCTTCCGAGATAATACTGGACTGAAGCCTGATATTCTCCAATCCGTCTCTGATGCTCGATGACAGAGCCGTCAATCCTTCCCTGCGTGCTTGCGCATCCTGCGAGAAAGCAGGCTGCTGCAAGCAGAACACTACAGAGCACAGTGCGAAGCACAGCACGAACAAAAGCATTTTTCTTATGCATCTCATATATCCTCCTTTTTTGAAGCAATTCCCAGTTCCGAAATACGCTTTTCAACGGCTTTCAGTATTCCGTCATAGAAAAGCACTCCCACCGATACACCTACTACCGTCAGGAAAACCTGCTGTGGCAGGTAATACAGTAGCAGTCCGCCAGCAGCTCCAGAAAGCACGGTGATCAAAACCTTAATCCTGTCGCTTTTGGGCTGCACGAACTTCTTGATCAGCTGTGTAACTCCTACTGTAAAAACGGCTATCTTTCCGACATAATCCCAATCCATCTGCACCTCACTTAAGTCCAAGCCTTACGGCCGCAAAGCTGATTGCTACGGTCACTATGCCTTTGACAACATAGTCAAACATCTCTGCCTTTTCCTTTGCTCCACCGGCTTCAACCTTGTCAAGCCGCTTTTCAAGCTCCTTTATGGCGGAGTCAGTAACGTCTGCCCTTTTTGTAAGGTGCTGGGTGTCCTTTTGTATGGAAGTAACTTTTTCGTAAATGTCCATGATAGTCTTTGTCAGGTTTATTTCATCATTCATAGCCGCCCCTGCAATACAGTCACTTTTGCTTTAAAGTTTGCGACGCAACTTCTTAAGTAATCACGACACAACTTCTTAAGTAATTGCGTCACAACTTCTTAAGTAATTGCGTCACAACTTCTTAATAAGTTGTGACTGTATTTGCATGAAGGATAAAACCGATGATTTAATCATGAAAACCACATTCAGCGTAATGTGCCGGATTTTGCACTACATTGAAAAGAGCCTTGATTCTGACATTTTTGACAGGGAAAACTTCACTGCTGAACATTTTGGCATTAGTCGGAACAGGTTTGCCCGAATTCTGGACATGATGATTCGGGAAGGATTCGTCACAGGAATAAAGGTTTCTGATTATGGGGAACCGGATGCAGAAGATCCGTTTGAAGATAGGGAACAATACGAGAGGTTCGGTATAAAGATTGAAAATCCGTCCATCACGGTACAGGGAATCAGATTCCAGGCAGAAAACACCGCCATCATGAAGGTCCTGCAGACCGTAAAGAACCTCAAAGACGTAACTGGATTTATAAAATCTTGACAATTCTGAAAAGCATGATTTATACTACAATCACTCTCGTTTAACCCACGTTGGCTAGACGAGGCGAGGGCACGGTTACTGGATTTCAGTCCGTGCACGTCTAAACCAGCAATGGCAAGACCAGAATGCCGTAATGAGTTCCTTTATGGTTGGTGTTCGTCCCCGCTTGAAAAAGCGGGATTTTTATTTTTTCAGAAGTTCAACAGAATAAATTGTGTGCCCATTCTGCTTGGTTTCTTTTACAGTAATCTTTACTGTTGCCTGTTTTCCGCTTTTCAATTTAAAATCTGTATAAAATCTTTTTACGGACAATATGTTTGGGTCTGAATTTCTGTCCTTTTCAGGCTTCATTTTTGTCGCCTTTTTATACAAGGCAAATACTCTTGCGGCTGCCTCAAAATGATTGGATTTTGTAAACCCATTGTCAAGCGATTTTTTCAAAGCTTTGTCACTGGTTAGTTTTTTAATGCTCCGACCGTTCAAATGTGCGTCAACATCATATTTTAGATTTGTATAATTACCTATTTTACTTTTGAGGATTTTAACAGACTTTTCCCTTAGAATGCCGGCAGAGCCACCTCCTTTGCAGACAAAACGCCCATGTTCATCACGAGGATGCTCAGATTCGTCAAAGTCGCGGAATTCTGTTAAAAAATCGGCTACAGACTGCCCGAGTTCTCTTTTTTTTTACCGTCAGAACCTTCTTCCTGAGCTTTCAGCATGGCTTTCTGATTTGCCATGTATGCAGCCACATACTCAGGAGTTACAGGAGCCTCATTTACAGGCATAAAGCGGACATCGCCAATCTTAGGGTCAATAAGAGGGCGGTTTTCCATCCTGTTGATGTCGTTAAGAGTGAGCATTCCGTGCAGAAGCTGCTTCTGGTAGTTTTCTATCCTTATTGAGCTGTCCGCCTGCAGCATGGCGTTTCTGTCAAACTCTACGTAGCAGTCCTCACGGTCATATACAGGCAGTAAATCACAGAAATACTGCTCCAGAAGCCTTAACCATGGATTAAGGGTGCTCTGCAAAAAGTTTCTTTCCTGCTGCTCATTGTTATTGTACTTTGCGTCTGCCTCACCAAGTTTTGAGAGCGGAACACGGAATATCTTAGCCACTTCTTTTGCAGAATAACTGCGGTTCTCTACAAGCTGGCTGTCAGAGTTCCCCGGAAGATTCAGCGATTCCGCCTGCATTCCCTGCGTGAGTATGAAAGGATACTTTGCATTCTCTACTCCGCCGTAAGCACTCGCAAGACGCTCTTTCAGCTTCTTTGCATCATCTTCTGAAAAATTCTTCTCAGACATTGGAACCGTGACTTTCAGCTTTGAGTGAATTCCACCGTCAAACACATGCTCTGCGTAATCATCCATCCTGTTGCCAAGATGGGCTGCCTTGTTTGCATATTCAATAGGAGAAAGCCCCCATACCCCACGCCACACCATTGCAGGAATGTGAAGTATGCTGTCTCTGGTAAGGTCATAGACAGAGCCGTCAAGATGATAGCGGTAGTAGTATTCGTTTCTGCCTTCCATCTTGCGGATTTCCATTGCTTCAGGATTGAGTGCGGAAAGCCCTGTAAGCTCAGTTCCTTCCCATTCCTTGAAGATAAAGGCATTTCCCCTGAGCAGAAGATGCATCATGATCTGCTTTAACAGTACGAATGTATGCTGGTTAAGGTTTGGCCGTATTTTCAGCAGACGGTAAAGAGGAGCCTTTGACTCCAGTTTTCTTCCTCCGTCCGAAACTCTCCTGTACACACCGACAGGAAGTGATGCCACTGCATCGGAAATAACACCGACACAGGCATTTACGGTTGCGTTTTCCAGCAGTTCAGCTACAGTCATGTCCGTATGATAGCGGAATGCCCCAGTCCAGTTTCCAGTATATTGAGAAAGTGGCACTTTCTTCGGTGCCCTTCTGATTTCAAGTCCAAACAGCTTCATAAAAATACAGTCATTCGGGCATGAAAAAACGCCCTGCATTAGCAGAGCGTCAGTAAATCATCCTGCTTACGTCCATGGACTTTTCGGCCGCATCAGCTGCATAGTACACGTCAAGGCGGTTGTTTGCCATTATGCTGGTAATGACTCCGTCAATTCGCTTGCTGCTCTTCGTGAACTGAGGCTTTACAACCTTTATGTTGTCGTTCGGGTCTGTCCTTATCGTCGCACAGCTGACCATCCAGCGCATGACGGGATTGTTGTCAATTATTTTTCTTTCAGACACAGCCTTTTCCCATGCCTTGCTAGGCTCACTCATGTACGCTATGCCCTGGTTGAACTCCACCATGTTGAAGCTGTCCGCGAGAGGTGCGATTATAAGGCTTGAAAGGTTGCGGTCGTATGCGATTTCCTCAATGTCATAGACCTGTGCGTCCTTCCTGATGTCCTCGAACATGAAGCTGTAATCAACCGTCTCGCCTGGTGTCGCCGTTATGTAACCGCCCTTCACCCATTTTTCAATAAGATATGTATCAGTGCGCATCCTAACCTCAATCATGTCTTTCGGAATGTAAAAACGGTGCTTCGCATACTTTCTGCCGTCCGGCAGCAGAAAATAGAGAGTATATGCCGTAAAGTCGGTGGTTTTTGACAGGTCAAGGGCACCAAAGCACTTTAGCCCCGTAAGGTTCTTCTCGCTGAACCTCTTCACGCACCTGCTCCAGTGCATGTCGTCAATCCAGCATTCGGCATTGTTGATCCATACGTCCATCCTTTTGGTGAGGAATTCCGCCATGCCCGTGCTTTTCTGCCTTGCATTCATTAGGGCCTTGCGAAGGTCGTCCGTACTTATTGCCCCGGAAACGTCAAGGTTGGGATTTGCCTTTATCCAGTTGTGCTCATTGGAAGGATCATCACCCTTGTCAAGCTCGTAAATCATGGCAAAATAGCTGTCATTCTCATAGCCTTTCGCTCCTTCCAGCATCTTACAGACACGCTCGTATTCCTCATGACAAGGATTTGAAAGCTCATGACCTGCGGTAGTTATTATGAATGTAAGCGGCTGCTGCCTTGCGCCCATGCCCGATTCTATTACGTTCAGAAGCTCGTCAGACTTATGGGCGTGATATTCGTCAATGATTGCGCATGAGGGATTGAGACCGTCCTGCATCTTGCTGTCGGAGCTGAGAGCCTCAAACTTCCCGTCACCGCACGTCAGGCTCTGGGCATGAACCTTTATGAACTGTGACAGCACGGACGAATAACGGACGGTATTCTTTGCGTTGGTAAAAGCAATCTTTGCCTGGTCCCTCTTGGTTGCCCCGGAATACACTTCCGCACCAGGCTCCGACACAAGGTCATAAAGCCCCACACCCGATGCAAAGAAAGTCTTGCCGTTCTTCCTCGCCACCTGCAGGTAGACCCTGCGGAACCGCCTTTTGCCGTTGTCCTTGCGCCGCCATCCGTAAATCATGGCTATGATGAACTGCTGCCACGGCTCAGGATGCAGTTTCTGCCTTGCAAGCGCACCTTTCGTATGCACCTGCTCACAGAAAAAGTCTATTGCCCGCTGCGCATAATCGTCCTTAAATATGTACGGAAAGGAGTCTTCCTGTCTTTTGAGGTCATTCAGGTGCCTTTTTACCGCCAGCTTTACAGTACGGCAGACTGTAATCCGTCCGCCAGCAACATCATCGGCATACTGGTTATATTCATAGTCCATTTACCCGTTGCCCATGATCCGCAGGACAGCATCCGCAGGATTCTTTTCCTCAGGCTTTACATTGCCACGCACTTTTGCTTTTTACGGGGCATAAAATAAGGAGTTGCCAAGAAATCCTTAACAACTCCCAATCAGGAGACAATCTTTATTTTAATGGTTTTCTAGGCATCTGTCAATTTCAGCCAAGCCCTTCAGGAAGCCCTTATAAAAAAACTTGTAATAATAGCCTGATTTTTGAGCCGCACAAATTGCGGATAAACATGCGAACTTGAAATATAAGTTTGGAAACCACCATTTCTGGTCGGAAGGCTATTATGTAAGTACAGTAGGCTTGAATGAAGCAACTATAAAGCGTGAGACTTAAGTCTCGGCTTGATCCCCTTTGCCTTATGAATGTTTACTAAAACCTAGATTATTACATTACCTATAGCGAAAACCTCACTTCAGTTCCACCAATGCATGGAAATCCAAATCCTGTAGCAGTAAAATAAAAATCACTGCTTTCATCATGCCCATTATAAAGTTTTGAATAAATAGGATCACCTTTTATAGGAAGCCCAATCCATGCAAGATGACACCGCACTTGATGCCTGTAGCCTTTTGTTATTGAGCAAGTAACATTGCAAACCGTTCTGTCAACATCAAAAGTCCCTGTTACATGAGTTTCATAAACATCCGCAGAAGCCTTTTTCATTGCAGCACGTCCAGACACATCTATTACAGGACGAACTTGCTTTCTACCAAGACCATAAGCCCTAAAGTAAGATTTTACAACACAATCAACATCAGAATCATTTAGATCAATAAAGTGTGAATCTTTAGGAAAACCTTTTTCAACAAGTTTCTCCTTCTCTCTGATTTTTACATCGCAAACAGCTTTATAAGTCTTAAAAAAAAGCCCCTTCTTCTGTATATTCTGCATATAATCATAAAATTTCTGAGAAGATGCAATCAAAAGAAGACCTTCGGTCTCTGTATCAATTCTATGAACAAGTCCATGTTCAACATTCTTTTTTCCACTAACATTTCGTAATGACGGGAATAATAATTCAGCCTGAGTGTATGCGCTTTCATCCCCATCTTTTAAAGGAGCACTAGGCAAGCCTCTAGGTTTATGTAAAACAACAAATGGCTCAGCATTAGAAGGTTCATGTATAACAGTAATAGTCTTTAACATCAAGAAATTCACCTGTCTCTGGACAAAAGAATCTTTGGATACATAGTATGAAGTTCCTTTAATATCTTTTTAAATCGTAAAGGAGTTCTTGTTTTAAATGTATGATAAACTAATTCATTAGGAAGCTGTATCTTTAGAAGCCTAGAATGAAGCATTAACGTAGCAGATGGGAAGATCTTATCTGTTTTTGCATACAACGGATCACCTAATATAGGACAATTTAAATACTTCATATGAACCCTTATTTGATGAGTTCTTCCAGTCGCAATACGTATACGCATTAAAGAATATTCTCCGTAACAGGCTATGCAATAATATGCAGTCTGTGCAAACTTTCCATCATCCGTGCCTGTTACAGCCCTAAATATTTTTCTGTTTTTAGGATCACGTATAATCTGCGTCTTTATGACACCATGCTGATGCTGAGGCCTGTTCATACAAATTGCAATATATTCTTTTATAAGCTTATGATGATTTCTAAACTGCTTTCCAAGCCATTCTTCTGCATCACGATTCTTAGCAGTAATTATAATGCCAGAAGTATCTTTATCTAGGCGATGAACAATGCCAGGACGTCTCTTTTTTAAAAGCTCAGCTTTAGAAGGAGCTTCTTTCACTTTTGAAATTTTTTCCCTATTCCAATGAAATAATAAAGCATTTACCAACGTTCCAGACCAGTTGCCACATGCAGGATGAGTAACCATTCCCTGTTTTTTATTTACAACACAGACATTTTCATCTTCATATATGATTTCAAGCGGAATCTCTTCTGG